>CALZJE010000046.1 GCA_945787715.1 uncultured Ectothiorhodospiraceae bacterium
ACTTTAATGAAGTTGATGAAAAGGAGTATCAATTTTGGATAACTTGTATGAACTTGAGGTTGAGAAAAAAATTAGGATTTATTACGCCAGATGAAGTATACTTTGATAAAGAAAGTATCAGGAAAGACAGTAAAGTGATTTCCTTCGTAGGTTGAACTCAGCAATAATGAGATAACGCGACCATTAACTTGCAATGGATCTACATAAAGTAGAATAAAAACCAAAAACCAAAAACCAAAAACCAATGATGAGTTTAAAGAGAATTACATGTATTATTTTAAAAGTTGCTCCATCTTATTCGCCCTTTATTTTGTGACTTCATCAAATCTTTTTGCTGATGATTTGGTGGTGTTACCTAGAGTGTCAGCGGGATTAACGTCCTACGAGCTGTCGATTCCAAAAATTGAAATCGGCTCCGGACCTAATCAAACATTACCTTCTCGAGAATTCTCTGCAAGTGTTTTTGTCTATGGTGTAGGTATTACAACGGTCAAAAATAATTACTTTGTTGACGTTTTTATACAGAGATCGACTTCAGATAAAACAACTGGTGCAATTCCGGAGGTGGGATATATTGAGGAATTTGATGCTACGCGTAGTGATTTTTCGTTATCAGTTGGAACAAGCGTGTGGAAGATGCTTAAAGTTTTTGTTGGATATAAAAACGGAAGTACAGATGCAGAAGGGGATTTAGGTTCAACAACAAGTTTTTATGAAACAGGGTATTATATCGGCACGAGTTACAGCTGGTTGGTCACAGATAATGGATTTCTTAGTGTAAATGCTGCTATTGCCGATTTAGATGGGGAATTGGTATTTCGTGTGCCAGCTCTTGCAGATTTAGATTTAAAAATTCTTTCTGAGGCAATTGGTGCCAGTGCGGGAATTGCGTGGTCTACAATTTTAACAAAGTCTCTTGGCTTGCGAATATCAGTTGATGCAAATTATTATCAATTCGACACTGGAGTGGATACTAAATTAGGAAAACTTCCTGACCATGGAGATGTCATTGAGAAAATTATTATGGGGAGAATGAATCTAACGTATAAATTTTAGATTATTAGAACTCATATAATAGTATATTATGGGCTATTTTCTGGTTTGTGGTTAATCACTTGTTGTAACCATTTTAAGAAATAATCCACTTTATCTTTCCTACGGATTCGACAATATAGGCCTGTATTAGGGCATGAAAACAATAAACTGCACCACATCGTTTTGATAATAACCAATTGATTGTTGATGGCATCATTACCTCCTTATGTAGAATGGTATAGGACTTTGCATTGTCGACGTTGAATATGAATTTATGTCTGTCTCTGTTTCTCAAGTTATTTGCATTATATACTGTTAAAAAGGTGTCAACTGAAGAAAGATCTTAACCGGGTCGTGCCTGTAATGTTGTATATTATTAAAGTCCAAAATGCAGTTATGCAGGCGCGCCCCCATTTTTCTTAGCTACCAAAAAATAGATAATGTGTTATTTGACAAGCAACAGCTCTGGAAGGGATTCCACAACTACAGTTTTAGATACATTGTTATTTACAGCTAACTCAATAGCTGACTGTATCTCATTTAGGAGACTTATAGGAAACTCAAACCGATAGCTGTTATTGGTATTTATAAGCGCACTCGGTTGCTCGTCTCCAACATTATAGGTAGTAGGTGCGGATTTTTTCTGGACATAAATCTCTGATTGCCCATATTCATTTCGTAACATACTGCAGGCAGTGTTATAAGAAAGTAAACTAATGTCTGTAAATATTGTTTCTTTAAATAATTCAATGACGGGAGACTCTATCAATCCGTCTTTTTTATCGAGCAACTGTTTTGAGCGGAAAAGAATTTTTAACTGCGCCTTTGATTCTCTTTCTGAATTACGCATGACTTCATCATTAGATAACTCTCGCATAATAACCAACTCTGCATCAGTCTTGGCAATATAGTCTTTACCATTGTTGGGGGAATAAATATCTAAAGAACGGTCAAGATATAAATTTACTGAACATTGATAGCGACCTTGATTATTAACAATATGTATCCCTAACGCATGTAGTCCATCGCTCAACTTTGAACTTTTACTCAGGCTTAGTCCAAAATGCTTGGCAAACATCTCATCATAAACAAGAAACATATGCTCTGAAGTATCACTTTTCATCGCATCCACTTTTTTCTGTTCAACACAAGCGATTAGAACTAGAAATAAAGAAGCGATTAAATATTTGGTTAGTTTAGTCACAATCAGAATAGAATCTTATTCAAAATTTAATGGTTGATTATAATGCCATTTTGATTGCAAACTCTCCACCATATTTTCAATGCTATGCTGTGCTAAATGACGGGATGAACCTAAAACTTTTCTATCTCCCCAGCTATCCACATATACCTTTTCTACCTTGCCCATGTGTGTGCCTGTGCCAACACTTATTGGATCACCAGTCGCTCTGATGTGTATCATTTTTGAAGTATCTAGCTGGCGGTAATTAATATGGCCGACAGTTGCTGACCAAAAAGAATCAATATAACTCCTATACATGCCGGGTGCATTAAAAGTCACTGTTGGTAAAACACCATTTTTAACAGAAACAAGTGATGCTAATCCGCCACCTAGTGAATGGCCAGATAATATGATTGAATGACGACGGCCAAACTCTCTGCGAGCGATGACCTGGGCATCATGAAAAGTTTGTTGAGCAGAATCAAATTGATGAGGTAATTTGCCCATAAAAATTTGTACATCTGCAATCAGGTCATTCCAGTCCTGGTTTTCCCCATCAGTACCACGAAAACACACTGCGATTTGTCGTTTATGGGGGTTTTTGTATATTTCAGAATAAAACCCTTTTCCGCTCGGATTACCACGATAAGTAATTCGAGACCAAGTACGAAAATGTTTTACATCATTACGGTATGCTATCGCTGACAATTTAGCCAATTCATAAACTGTTGCCACTGAATATTCCTTATTTGCTGTTTTTATTGCTCCATAATACGCCATTGGATGAATTCTAGCAGTGAGGTAAATCACAAAGATATACTAAAATTTACTATTAATATCTACATTTCCCGATAAATCACGTAAAACACCTCCCTTTCTCAAACTATCCTGCTAAAGGAGCTTCACCATGCGCACTGGTCGGCATTATTATGGGATTCACCTCATGGGGAAATAGGGGACAGACCAGAATGGCACTAACTTAAGCCGCTTTAGCACGGTATCGACTCCGATGTTTAATCTCCTTCATTTCCTTTCTTGGTTTGTTGAGTAACTGATAAGGCTTAGGCCTACGTTTGACACATCTTGGTTCACTTCTCTCTGGTCGTTCGGGAACAATTTTGTCTGCAATTGAGTCATACAATTTTGAAAGCAATTGCTTAGATTCTTTGGTCGTTATTTTCACGTTGTTAATATGAGGCTCCCACTGTCTCACCGCTTACACACTTCCTTTAAAGCTGATTCGACGAACAGAAACTTCCTGTTTAATTGATGCTTCGACCATTAAACGACGAATACAATTATAGGCAATGAAATGCATGGTGATTTCTTTCTGAACCATCAATGGTGTTTTACATCTCAGCACATCCATACCCATTGTGGTTTTGATATCTCGAAAAAACAGCTCAACATCCCATCGCTGCAAATAAAGCTCGGCAATTTCGTGTGCGGGATAAGTAATTGGATCAAGTAATGTGGTAATAATATAGAGGGATTCTGTTCGGAAACCGGGTTCATTAACCGTCACTTTAATTTGACGTAATATTAACTTCTCAGGAAGTTGTTGCCACTCTTCTTCGGAGTAACTTAAATTTTTGTGTTTCTTTGGCTTCTTCCACTCAATTAACAAATCATCTTTACCGAGTATTTTGATCGCTGTTGTTTCTGTTTTTGGTATACGCCGAGCTAAGGTAATCACGGAATCAACTTCGCGATCTTTAAACACAGAAATGTCATAATAGCTGCAAAAACCCTTATCCCCGAGGAGAATATCGCCGGACCGAAATGTATGAGTTTGTTTTCTTAATAGCGGCAGCTCGTGGTTCTTTTTGTTTCCCAATTCATAACTGAGTAATGCGCCTGTATGAAGAGAAAAGCAGGCACAAATGCGTGCTTGAGGAAATCCACAACCCGATTTTTGTGGGCTTGCTGTGGCCAAACTTCTTGATTCTCTGGAGTGTTAGGCATGCTCACTCCCGTTCCATCGACAACAATCACTCGCCGATCATTGAGTAGTCCCGATGACAGGTTATGGTCGAAGTTATCAGACGTGAATTTAAAAATTTCGCTTAGGTCGTCTAACATCAGCTTTAGTCGAGCTTTGCAATACGATGCCGTTGAAGAGGATAACGTAATCGATTTCAATGCCGCAACAGCTTGTATTTTTCGAACGACCTCTTGGCACCCGCCATCCGCATCTAAAACTTGAGAGAAAAATGCCCAGAAGGTGTTTTCTTTGCTATATGCCCGATAACGACTCCAATCACCCTGTTTTTCTGTTTTCAAAACATCTGTCGGAATAAAGTGTCGAAAAAACTCATTGAGTTGAGTTAAGGAATTTTCCTTGAGCTTTTCGATTTTCTCTAGAAGTTTTTGCTTCTCCGTTTTCGGTTTCCGGCGTAAGGTAGGTAAGTGAAATCCGGGGAACATTGGAGTGGGATTGCCATGTTTAAGTGCCATGTTATGAAAGAAATTACACCCTATTTCACATGCTAAAGCGGCTTAAGTTAGTGCCATTCTGGTCTGTCCTCCAATACCTGCAACAAGCAGACATGTTTTCTCATCAAGAAATGATCTTTTGATGCTCCATGAACAATATTTAAAGATTGCTCGAAATGATGGTGAGAGAAGAATGGATAACTGAACCCTTTTTAAAGCACATATTGATTATAACTTTGATGATTAAGATAAGGGGAGCGACGAATGGAATGACGTACTTGGAAATAGCCGATTCCAGAAGGAAATGGATAAGATGTTGGGAAGGCGGATTATGAAAGGTAATGCTGAGCGGCCTAAAAATAAGAAAGTTGAAAAAAATGTGGTCTGTCCTCCAATACCTGCCATAGATTGGAAATTACCGTGCTCCCTTAATTTATTGATGAGCGCTAGATGGCATTGACCAATATCTTACTTTGCCCTCACGACTTTTCCTATCATCAATGGTACGAAACAGCAGCTGCGTCTCATCACCAGCCAATTCAATAATACGGCCGGCTTTGAGGCTGATAGTAAAAAGTGGCAGGCCTTGTGGTTGAGCTTCACTAACAAACACAACATGGCTATAGGTATTTAGAAACCTTCCCACACCCCATGGCGTATCCTTGAGGTGATAGCTCACCCAATGCGAACCAAAGGCAATGGCGAAAGAGTCGTTTGTTAGGGGGGTGACGAATAAGTATTGGCTGTCTTCCCTGTGAGGTAAGCGCTCTATTGCTGTTGGTTCTACGCCTTCAGGACCCAATTTTTGATTCATTAAGGACCACGCCAAGTAGATGGTTATTGAGGCCTTTGATCTCATGGTAACCTTGATAGCCGCGTCTTGATAGATCTTTTACAAAGGATTCATCTAAGAAAGGCCTTATTTCAGCATCAGCCAAGGATTCACCCGCTTGTACAATCCAAACCTCTGCTGGATCACCATGAAGAAAATACAAGCTCTTATCAGAACAGCTGTAGCGATAGCCAAATCTCCAGCCTTCGGGTGGATCGTATATGTCAGCATCATGAACGGTTGCTGTAGTTGGATCAACTCTGATTTCAGTCACCTCACAACTCTCTGAAGGATGCTTGACGAGATGATTAGACCACTCTTGCAGCTCGGCTGGTTGCGAAGCGTTGTTTTGATAAAATGTAAACCTATCCTGTTTGGCAAGTTTGGCATCACTGGTAGCCGCTCGAATAAGATGCGCGTTCATCATGTATAATACGAAAGCGATCCCCAAAATAAAGGTAATACCAAAAAAAGCGACAATGTAAGTCAGCAAAGATTTTCCCCTTGGAATCATTTAATTTATTGCACCCATCGCGTTAGGTAAAACTGGTGTTTATCGTTTTTCTTTATCAAGCTTGGTTGTATTCATCAGCGCTTTAAAATCTTCATCTTCCCAATATGCCTTAAAGTCTGAATCGGATAAAAATGACTCGACTGGCTTTCCGAGAAACAGTGCTTGCCTGATGGCAGGTAATAATTTTTTCTTATCATTATGCGTCGCATAGTAGCAGGCTATATTAAACAAAAGTATCTCATTATCAATTGAATGAATTTGAAAATCAGAACCCAGTAGTTTATCGAATATTGTATGATTTAGCGCCTCATCTTTTGATAGAAGACCAAGAACGAGACCATTGCTTGCGACATCAGTGCTTTTACGGTCATCACCTGCCAAAGGAAGAAGATTGTTAATATAGTGATAAAAGATTTTTTTGGCATTGACGAAGTCATTTTCTTTTATATTTTGTATCATAATTTTAGTTGTATAATCTGCAAACCTAAATGCATATTCCTTGACATGCTGACTCTTTTCAGCAAGCTTTTTCGTGTAGTTTAAAAAATCTTCTAAAGGGATTTGCTTTTTGTAGGCTTTATTGTATTCTGTGCGCAAAGCACTACTTTCCCATTTTTTAGCTTCTTCACGCTTTTTTATCTCATTCAGGCGTCTTTTTTCTGCTTGTTCTTTTAACGCGAATTCTCTGCTTTTACCGGCATAAACTGCTTTGACTATAGCCATCAGGTCGTGTAAGTATTCCCGCTTATCGTTATCGATTTCTTCAAACCAGGAAAAAAGTTCAAATGTGTTTCTTTTAAATCGAGAAGATCTTTTAATATCTACGATCAATCTGTCTTCTAATCTTTTTGCATCATATTCAGCGAGAAGATCAAACAAACCGTGTTTTATTCCTTCGTAGCCACCGTAATTATCGGTGATTAGTTTTTGTAACAGTTCATAGAACAGATCAAAATCGATTTTTCTGTAATCAATACTTCTGCCATTTTGTCGAAGTACCTCAGAGCTAAACTGTATCGAAGAGAGCTCATCTTTATCCATCTTGTGGATCATTCTATTAAGTAGTTTTCTAGTTGCTCTTATGTCTGAACGTTTGATCTCTTCCCATGCCTCAAGCAGGTCTCCTTTTAGTGTATCAACGAGGGGGGAGGCCACCTCAGAATTCTTGTTTTCTCCAAGCTTTTTAACAAGTCTGTAAATATGTTGTCCATGCCAAAACTCTTCAACTTCTGGGACCTTGTAGTCCTTATAGTCCATATGCTCGTCGTAATACTTATGCATCTCTTCAAAGGCATAAGCCTTAAATTTTCCAATGACTTTTTTTGCTTGTTCTAGGTCTTTAGCGTCCGTCAGGTAGGCAAAAAACAGGTGTCCTATATCGTTTTTGTCTGCATTAATAGACATATTCCATTTTGTCGCGGCAAGTATCAGCGTAACAATAACGTCTTCTTCAAAACGAGGAAAGTATTCGTTTATCAAGGCGTCATGGAAAATTAAGTTTGTGCCAACCGACGTGGGGCCTGATTGTGTTGATAAGAAGGCCTCAGCAAAAGCTGCTTGAAGAGGGAGGGACTTCCGTTTAATGATCTCTTCTGCCAGTAAGAAGCTAAAAGCATAGTTGTTTGAAGCATTGTCATTAAAAAAGCTCAAGTCTATAAGATGTGTCATTGTCTCTGGCGAAAACTTAGAGATGTTTGCTTCTACCATCGTATCAAAGGGCGCTATACTATCTCTCTCTCCCTTAATTTCAGGCCTTTTTAAAAACTCAGAAAAAGTGTTTTCTATGTAAATTATACTTAAAATCGCTTTTTCAATACTCTCTAGTTTTTCGTTTTTATAATTTTCGAAAATCGCAAATATTTTCTTCTTGTCGGGAGAATTATCATACAGTTTTCCATCACTGTTTTGCATTAGTTGATGTCTGAGGAAATCTAATTCATTTCTTAAATTTGGAAATTTATCTTTATCAATACGGTAAGCCACCTCAGCGTTTTCTTTTGCATTATAAATGATAATCGTGTCTTCAAAAATTTTACTCAGGCCCAAAGAAAAAGCAGGATCCAGAGTCAAGACATGCCTGGTAGAGTTAACGGTTAGGTCAGCACTGTCAAAGGATCTAAAAAAATTGAAAAAATCTTTTACTCTGACTTCTTTCGCGAAAGTAATATCATCAAGGCACATAGAAAAAGTCACTTCTTTTGGAAACATTAACTCGCCTGAATTTATTTTTTTGTTAAGTTCTTCATCTCTCCTACTACTATCCTTATAAAAACCCCAGGCTCTTTCACTACTAGCGTCAAGAGTTAGATCCTCTTTTCCTTCTCGTTTAAAAGTGACTTCATACTTGATGTTTGTAATAGGGATAAGTTTTTTTATCCCTGCAGGTAGATTAGGTTTATCATGGATTTTCAAATATGTTTCGCCATGATAATCTTTCCACATTTCATCAAAATCCGTACGCAACATCTCGAGATCTTTCTGTATCTCTTTATTTTTTGGATTAACAGTGAGCTTTTCAATCATTTTATAAAATGCATCGTCGCTCAGTTGATCTTTCACGAGATCTGACATGAAGCTTCGAAATCTCCGAATAATGCGTTGAGAAAGCTCCGGGTTGTCAGTCATCTCAAAATAAGCATAAAAGAGTTCATTTATTGTATCTTCATAGTAAACTTCTCTGCTAAGTCTCAGGTTTATTCCCAAAAGAAGCTTTGCCAGGACGGCTTCGTCAAAGTCATAAAAATATTTATTAACCAAAATCATTGAGATAGGTGTGGCAACTTGACACTCACCCATAAGAAAACACGCTTGCGAGTTCATAAAAGCATCAGCTATAGCTGTCTGTAAGCGCACTGATTGCCTTTTTATCGCTTCTTTGATGATTAAGGAAGTAAAGACAAAACTTTGGTTAGCGTTTTCTATAGAGAAACTTATTGTGATCAAATGTAAAAGCGTTTCTTCATTTAGCTCGGATATTTTTGAATTAAGTATCTCGTCTAGTACAGGGATTTCTTGTAATTTCTTGTTGTCCATCCTTGTTCTTGTAAGGTAAGAAGTGCTTGCTATATTCAACAAGGAATTTTGAAGACTTTCTATGCTTTCGTTCTTATGGTTTTGTAGCGTGTTTAATGTCGTTTCTTTAACATCATCACCTTTTTCACTTTTTTCTATCTTGCTCATAAGCGTATCAACACGTTCTACAAAGTCTACAAACTGCTCAAAAAAATATTCCCTGTCGCTACGATAGGCCTCTGATTTTTTAAATACCTTTGCATGGGAGTCTCTTTCATTATAAAAAATGATTTTTCCCTCGCCTAGGTGTCGAATGCCCAGTTTAAAGTTCTTGCTTAAAGTTGAAAGTGTTCGTTGTCCATAGTCAGCCAGTATCGTACTTGATATGATGGCCCGTAAATATTCTGATATATCTTCCACTTGGACATTAAGAAATATAGGCTTAGTGAGGTAGCCGTCCGAGGTAGACATACTCCATCTATATTCTTTTATATGTCGTAGCTCATCACTAGGTATTTCTTTGAGTTTAGATATCCAATCCGTATCATTACTTTTAAATGTAAGTATTCTTTTTGGTGAAAAAACGATACTAAGTTTGAATGAGATATTTTTCATATCCTTTATCACGAAAAAGCTCTCTTCACTTACTTCTTGAGCCGCAGCCACAGATCCAAAAATTAATGACATCAGGATTGTTAATATTTTTTTTATCATATTCCTATATAACTTTACGATTCGGATTGATTTAAAGTGATTTACACATCATTAAATTTACGGGATAGAGCATTTTTACTATTTCTTTTAGGCGCTCATCTGCCATGGTTTTTCGATTCGTTGCTTCTTCAGCGTTCACACCATTTGGGTGAGCGTTCAAATATCCATTTATTTCCCTTAGTACTTTTTCTAAATAGCGCTGCTGCAATGTGAGTTTAGTAGTGCCTTCATATTCTTCCCAAGCTTTTTGAGCGTATGTGTAGTCTGAATTATCTTTTTCCGCACTCGCTACTTTCTGCCATTCGATCAGCAAAGTATTTAATTTCTCATTATTAGGGTACTTATTAACTACACCCTCCAATTCTGGTAATGCCGCATATGCTGGCTGGCTCATATCGGAAAATACATTAACAAGCGAACTCTCAATATCACCTAGCGCAATGATGCCGATTCCGTGTTTAAATGCTGCATAGTTGTATATAGTCAAAAGAGTTGCTGAAGGAACTGATTCTGAATAGACGCCCCTATACATATCTTTTTTACCCGGTATGGGTGAGATGTCAAACTCGATTGGCTCATTTGACGCAATAATATGCATGGGACGATTTTTATACCCCCAGTCTCCCTGATTAAAAGCTTTTTCCTTTTCATTAACTAGTACTTCACACCATAACTAAGCAAACTATTGGCCTAAATTACCGATAGCGGCGTTGCGCGCACACTAAAACCCAATCCCCAAACACTTTGGGTATAGCAAACAATATATCGCATTATATAAAAAATGAATGAAATCTACTACATAGAACGAGAATTGCGATCTGATTAATGACCCATTTGTTTTTCAAGAATCTAAAGGGCACCTCCGGTTGTGATCTTTTCCGGAATAACTCGGTGGAGAAATAGGAGGGAACCTGGATCGACACTTTAATCTTGGTCGACTTAGACCCTAGATAACTTGAGAGGATAGAAGTTTTGGGCAAAAGTATATCATGTGTCTGCAGTTAGGAAACGGAGTCGTGCCGACATTGTTGTATTTTATGATATGCAACAATGCAGACCTTGCGCTAACATATATTCCAGATGAAAAGGATTTGAGTGAAATACCACAGCTTCAAAAACGACCGATTGTTAAACCGTTAAGGGATCACAGTGCTAACTCTAATAATCGAGATGAGGCCATTTTAAAAGTGTTTGAAAGTGGTGGTTATAGTTTGAAGGAAATTGGTGACCATTTTGGATTGCACTATTCTACAGTGAGTCGAATAGTGCGGCAGAGAGAAAAAATAGCACGGAACGAGACCTAACCCTCAAAGACTCAGAGAGAAAAAATAGCACGGAACGAGACCTGACCCTCAAAGATGTGTATGAAAGATGGGCAGAGAGAAAAAATAGCACGGAACGAGACCTGACCCTCAAAGATGAAAGATGCTCAAAGATGCTTTAAACAACCTAAATGTTGGAGTAGTCGCAATGCAAATAAGGATTCCAGAAGACATGTTTGACGAATATCCTGATGCTGAAGGTAAAGGTTGGAAGGTAGATGTAAAAGGCGTGAAGTTGTTCTTTGATTATCGCTTTTCAAACCCCGATGAAGGATTAACTTCTGGCCTGTATTTATCTTATGAAGAAATGGAGCTGCAGCGTAGCGGATCTTCTTCCACCATGTGGCAATTGGGAGAGGCTCTGCGAGTTGGATATGTGTGGCGCCCTAGCGATGGAGGATTTTATTTTATGCCAGCGCTGGCATTTTTAAACAGTCATCGTGTTTCAGGCAACAATGAGGTTCGAGGGGAGAAGTTCGATGCTGACTTCACAGGCTTCCAGCCTTCTATTAACTTAGGTTATAGTTTTTGAGTTCTACCAAATTCCTTGAGGAAGGGGGCATGTGAAACAGCTATAATGTTTTTCATTTGTGGATATCCTAGTATTTTAAGTTAATAAAACAAATTAAAAATTGATCAGTTTGGGAATATTATGACCCTTATGATGGATTATTAAAACGTCTGGTATTTACGCGGATTCTCCGAACACACTCAAAGAATTCGCGTAAGATTGCAGGGGAATGGGGGTCGTGGCTGCACTATTGTATTTAAAGAACGTCATATATACAGTAATGCTGGCACGACCCCGGTGCGCAGTTATTCCATACACTAAAGTTATGATTCTGCACGAGCTGTACGTAACATCAGATAATGCTATATATTATAAAAACTTAATATCGAGTGCAGCAGCTTGCCATAACTTCCATTCTCCAAACTCTTTTTTAAATATGTATATAGTGTTTGTAATATTATCTTGAAACAACGGACCACTGACTTTTACCATTTTTTGTTCAACTCTTGTAATGGCATAATCACCATCTAATGCAATAAATCTAAAATTAAGTATTTCACTTTTCACATCAAATACTGGAAACATCTGCTGCATCATCTGAGAGATCTGCATTAAAGCTGGGGATTGGCTATGAAGTGACTTGATAACTGCTTCATTATTTTCCTTATCCATCGCTACAATGTGCTTTTCAAAAACCTTCTTTAACTCATGTCCAAGCCCTTCAGTAGCCCCAGCAATACCCGAAAAGAACAAATTTAAACCAAAAATAATACTTACCAAACCAATTGAGTGCTTTTTCACTATTTTAACCTTAATATATAACGTAAAAATAAACACTAACATATCATTAGGGGTTTAACCAAGTATATTGATAACGGCCAGAATGCATCATAATATATAAAGCTATAATGACATAGCCACTAGGACTATTTGATTTTCGCATTAATAAAATAACAATACCCCGATAGTTAAAATAAGGAAGAGCATAAGTATTGCTGCTTATTAAAAATATATCTAACAATGAAATAAACGAGATTGTTTACGTTGTCGATTGGCTGTATCGAGAGAGCAACGAAGTTGTTCGTGACTTTAAAAAAGATGAGGGACGCTCCCTCGTAATCGCCTAAAAGGAGGAGATTACAAACCACCCAATGCTGCTGAGGTAAAAAGCCTTGGCGGTGAGTGAGCTGGGAAAAGTAGATGGATAATGTACCTGGAAAAGGTGCCTGGCCTGCATAATTGTTTTTTTAGCAACATTAGGTGATGAATCACGAATTTTTATCCATACGGTCGTCATCTCCTGGCCGGGTGTACTAGTTCAGTAACTGTAATTGAATGTCCACAATTCGCGCATTGCTGCCACTCGAAACTCCAAACTGAATATCTCATTCGAAACAATTCCGACCTTACGCGGTCTTTTAGAAAAAGCTTGCGTAGACTTGAAAAAAACACTGAAAGCGGACATTAGAAAATTGAAAATGAGATCGGAAATATATCATTAATACTAACGATCATTACAATATTTAGGGTGCCCCAAGTTCAGATTAGTTTGAATATGGTACAACTCACCTGACTCTAAATCTTACGACCCTAAATCTCCCAATATCAGCTAAACCCTTGGTCAAGGCTGATCCGGCAGTCCAATTTCGATGATTGAGGTTCCCCTAGACAAGAAGTTCGCCATGATCGAGATCTGATCAGGTGTAAAATGTTTATTTTGTAGCTCAAGAGATCTCATGTACTGTAATCGGCTATGTATGTCCGGTATCCAGATCTGTTCATCAGGATAAATCAAGTGCGGATCACCGCTTCTGAGCAGGTCGCGATTGCGTCTGCCGTCTTGTCCTCGAAAATCATAAAGTGTTCGCCAAGTCCCAACAGGTGGTCGGAAGCCAATGCGATCAGCGATCCCAGATAGAGTATCTCCTCTTCGGATCTTGTACCAAATGGTTCGTTGCTGATCTTCCAGCATTGGCCGATAATTATGGTGAAGGGAGTTGATGAACATGAAATTTCCAGGATCGCCAGTATGGCCAGAACCATCCTGGCCACCGTTTATCACGCCGAAGAGGTGGGCGGCCTCATGAATCGCCGTGACACTGATCGTTTTCCCTAATTCATGTGAAATTTCTCGACACACAGGCTCGCAGGTCCGACAACTCCCTACATCCAGACAATAGTTTCGCCTTCTCAACGCTTCGACATTTACTCTCCCTGTAACCCCTGCAATTCCCGGCCGATACCAGCAACGATCTCGATTAAACTGGTTCCAGTTATAGCTCCTGAGAAATGTCAGGTTATATAAACTGGTACTTGTACCACTCCAATCAATGCTAAGCGCACCCGACTGAATTAGACTCGAGAAACCGGCCTCGATTTGCTGACGCACATAATTGGGAAAGGGAACGTATGAGAAATTTTGTATGTTTAGGATTCTAGTCGTCATCATCATCTCCCGTAGTGAAACTGCAATATCATCTCTCGATTATGGGATTCATGATTTCCGTTCTATGGAAATCGACAAGGTTTCTTCTAAGACTTGAATGTCGAACGCACGACTGAAGTGAATTGCAGACGTGTGAATCAATCAGATATCAAGTTTGCCATCATTGGTAGATTGATCATCCAAATTTATGTCTGTACATCAATAGGTTTAAGAGCAGGATTGCGTTGAAAAATAAACAGAAAAAATTGCAGATTAAATCTAGTGTCTGTCGATATCACTATGCTCTTTTTATATATTATAGTTCAATCTGAGCAGATGATAGGTAAAATTGATTTGTATAACTCACGAGGCAAAATATTTGCTTGGTCGTTTAGGGACAGCGCCCTAGTTTATTTGAAACAGTGCGTAAAGATAAATGACTAGCAATATCTTTTGATATTTCTTCAAGCTCTGAAAGCGCTGACCTTGATCGCTGCCGAGTGAAAGAACTAAATCCTCCGTTAAGGGGGGTAACTGGTAAAAACATCAAGGATGACAGTTTTCAAATTCTTGACCAATTTAGTTTAGAGATTCTCCACGTCGCCAGCGATCCCACATCACATATTTCTGTTCAGCGATATGTTTCAAACTTGACTCGTTAATAAAGAAATGCGATATTTATTTAATGCGCTCCTCATGCGCAACTCATCCGCAGAAAGGGCAGAGCCCAACGAGGAATTAACACTTACATTGCAATCGTAAATACGATTTTTTGACCGTTAGGCGGGTACGGTAATTAAGGAGAATCGTATGTCACACAACAACGACACCATCGTTGGTCATTTAGCTTCGCATGAGTTGTATCAAAGTAATTTAGAAAATGCTAAACAGTTATTAAAAGACTACTTTGAAGGTAGATCCAGTGCTATTGAGCAATTCAAAGAGAATCATCCATTCGGTAAACAAGCAGACTTTACGCCGAATTTGCAAGATGCCCATTTACTCATTGCGGGAAAAAATGTACGAATCAAAAAACTTTCATTAGAAAAACTCAAGAAAGAAGCGAAAGACCTACTCAGGGCAATTAAGTCACAATCACCAACGGCAATAACCCGCATAAAGAACAACCACCCCAGGGGAGAAAACTGTCAACTTTATACAATAAAACTTGCCGATGCTCAGTCTATTATCGCTCGAGAAAACGGGCTATCCAGCTGGGCTAAGTTAAAACACCATTTCAATATCATTGAACTCGCACAAACGCATTTAAAATCTCCGCACCTTACTTTAGATCATGATATGAAAACACTACATATTCGTTGTGGTGACGACATCCGAAAAGCCATCGAGGATAGTGGTTTTAGTGGTGACTTTCTAGAGATTACAAACCCTTTCTCCCAAGGGCCTGTTCCTCATTTTGAACCGTTAGACGAGTTTATCGAAACGCGCGCACAATTTGTATTAGAAAATTATGCACCAGATATTCCCAAAGAATTTGGTGATCGAGCACAAAACTCTGCCACAGAATTCCGCGAAATAGAAAAGCAGCTACGGCAGTTACCCAATGACTACCGACGTATTACAGTTTGGTTTGAACACGATCCTTTTGATCAACTTTGCCTCGCTTATATTCTGGCTCATTTATCAAACCAGAATTTGAACGGCTGCAAAGTCGAGCTAATTCAAGCAAGTAAATTCCCTGGTATTAAGAAATTTGTCAGCATTGGCTATTTAGGTGAATATCCTGAAGGGTTGATCATGTTGTGGCAACAGCGTGTAACTGTTACCCCGGCAATGATTGCATTTGGCACACGTTGCTGGGATGCTTTTACCTCTAAAACACCTCATGAGATTTATCAGCTCACTCAGGAAAAATCTCCACTACCAGTTCTGCAATCCGCATTAATACGAACGCTACAAGAACTCCCTTGGAAGGGAAACGGACTCAGCTTAACCGAACACCTTACTCTAGAAATTGTTAAACGAGAATCACAGATCAACTTAGCTAAAACTTTTCATTTTCTCAACACAGAAATCGAACCAATGCCTTATCTCGGAAACATTATGTTCTTAGCCATTGCGAAAAACTTATGGAAGTATGATGTAAACGCGTTAGATATTGTATCAACAGATGAAAGCGAGCCAGCCATGTCGCGAGAAACTCTTGTGATAAATGAGCTAGGGAATAAGCTGTTAAAGAATAATGCAAACTGGTTAGAGGTTTGTGATAAAAAGTACCAACGATGGATAGGTAACACGCGAATCTCACCCAACAAAAAGAACTGGTATTGGTGTGATAAGACCAAACAACCGATATTTAAATAGGCAATGAATTTTTTTTCCGAGAAAACTCCCCAGTGTCACTGGGGAGAAATGTTAAACAAATAGAAGAAAGGCATGTTGTTATAATTAACAACTTTTAGTGCAAGCGCATCTTGTTGCACATTATCTTTTTCTAAAAACGCGCTCGGATCCGTAGGCACAATCCCCATTGGATTTAGCGCTTTTATGGAATACTAGCCTTGTTTAAGATGAATATTGACTGTCTTCGATATTCCATCAATACTCGATCAATGGGGTGATACCTTGGCCAAGCTAGATACCTGCTAACTATGATTTAAAAAAGTTTTTCGAGATAATGATGACATGGAATATCGAATCGAAAATATTACTGATCACATAATACCTTCAATCAGCGTTTGCAGTGAACATCTCCACGCGATAAAGACGTGCGATCGCATAGCGCCAAGCCAATCATATTAGCTGTGACTTCGCCTGCGTTATCCACCTCTTGATTAAATGAAATACGAGAGCCAAATGTTACCACGACATCAGCAGGTCGGTTATTATGTTTATCCTCATTATGATCATTATTGCGAGGTAAGAAACCATTGTTGCTATGAATCTCACTGCGTTGAAGTACAGCACTGCTGCCGTCATCTAATCTAACACCTGACGAACCATTGTGATGGGAAGCAATTGAGCTATTCCTGCCAATGTCTAGTTTGCTTGTAGACTCAACCATAATACCGTTGTTAGTGTTAGCATGAGAAACTATCCGTGGAAAACCCGGTTTTGTAGAGAAAAACCCAAACATGTTAACTATGCTATTATCGATACTAATACCATCACGGCCATTATTTTCACTGATGATTTCGGATTCACCATCCACTTCAAGATTTGCAGCTGAAACCACATCCAGGCCATCAAGCCCATTATCATGTGTGTGTATGTTTGCGTTAAATAACATGGCTGTTGAACCCGTATTAATGGATAAGCCAATGGTCTGATTATCTGCAACTATGATATTTGCACCTGTGGTTGCAAACAATGTGGAGTTAATGGAAATTTGTGAACCAAGAAAATTATTGAGGATATTACATGTTGCGTTCTCCTCGATAATCAGTTTGGAACCAGTTAGCACCTGCAAGCCAAATACCTGGCTGTTATTTACATTCACTTCACCAAAAAAAGAAACAGTAGAGCCATTGGTGAATTCGACACCAAGTACATTGTTGATGACATCAACATCGGTGAGAGAGAAACTGGCGCTGTTCATACTCCTAACACCAAATACACCATTTTCAATGACAAAACCAGTAATGTTTACGCGAGTCGCGCCATCAATGATTATACGATCTTGCGGAAAAAAACCGGAAATGACAGCCTTGTTAGCACCACTGTTTCCAACCAGGGTAAGGTCGTTTGTGGTAATTGTTACTGCTTCATTACACGTGCCTGTAACATTGATAGTGGTACCGGGTGCAGCTGCTGCAATAGTATTGGACAAGACACCGGAATTCCCACCCGTACAATTTACATCAATTACCACGGCATATGCACTAAACAATGCACTGGATGCCATAAGTAAACATACACTCTGCAATAATTTTTTCATGTGAATCTCCCTATTATTCAATTGACCATCCTGGAAAAGAAGAAATCTTTACCTTTTGTGTCAGTAAAAGTAGACAAAGTAATTTATTATTAACAATTATTCAGATACGCAATGTGTAAGCGTAGTACATGATATTCAGTCATCAAGTAACTTAACTAGGGATCGCGAGGATTTACATCACATATGAGATTTCCAGAGAAACAAATAAAATTATGTCAATTAGAAAGTACAAATAAAGGATTGGGACTTTTAAAAATGCGCTATTTAACACACCTGGCTATGGATGAAATTATGCCTGAGTATTAATTAAATTTGAGTAGATTGACACAATCCGCGGAGCGACAAATTTTTTTGACAGCAAAGTCTGCTTTATAGTGTTAACTTATGCTTTCTTACACAATTTATAATAATGGCCATTGTTCTATCACATCATAAATTGCGCCCTTAGTGTCTAAAGTAGAGCGTACTAATACAAAATGCTTTACTTGCCAGTCGACCGGCTTAAACTGAATGCACCTTGGTTTTGATCGTGATTTTCTCATCAATGTCATATGAGGTATATAAGAGCGTTGATCGATTTCAAATTCTTTTTCTTGGAGTTTTTTTTGCAGCGTAGCTTCTAACTCTATCAATGATTTGGGTACTATGTTTGGTGCTATCCAAACGACTTGTGGCTTTTTCCAAAATCCCAAACGATCTAATGTCAAGGTAAAGCAATCAGTCTTTATTGACCCTGCAATGTGTCTTACCATTTCGAGTTGTTTGTCATTTAACTCTCCAAGAAAAGACAACGTAATGTGTATATTTTGGGTGGGAATAAATCTGCCCGCTAAATTATCCAAATGTTGGTGAGCAAATTTGGCATATTGTTGCTGAAGTTTTTTGTCAGGCCAAAGTGCAAAAAAATAGCGTTGCATAATTTTCTTCGTGGTTAAGTGATGCTCGGAATTCCTGTCCAATATACTATCCTATAATGATCGATTCTTTGGGATCGGCTCTAATTCAGCCGTGATACATATGTTGCTTTCGCTGTGGATCTTTTACTAGTAATAGTTCAGTCATATTTTTTATCCATTCATTATTAAAAATATAAATGGGAATTTAACATCATTATAAATTAGTTTTAGTAATTTCATTAGGCGAGTTTCATGTAATGTTGATATTTAAAAAGCTTTTTCGTATTAATCGAATATAAAATTCTTGTAACAATCTAAATTATATAGTCTTTTCAAATTCGGAATTTCCTTTTCTTTTTCAGCCATAAAATTTCATTTTTTCAGATGAAATAGGGCTGATAATTATAACTAAATCCTTACTTATATCCTCAAGTATATTCATAAAAAACATATACTTATTTGTCTAGATAAATAAATTCTGATGATCTATACTTTCAATAGCGGTAAGAAATAGTAAAACAATTGATGAGTTAGGAGGAATACCATGAAAAACAAAATATGTACTGAATGTGGTCATATCGGAAAACCAATACCTCAAAAAAAATCCAGCTTTGCAGTCGATGCTGTTATATGGATGATATTTGTTTTCGGTGCAGGGATGTCACAATTTTTACCCTTGCTGCTAGTACCTCTTGCTTGGTCAATATATCATATCGTTCGGTTTAACTCAGTAAAATGCCCTGCATGTGAAAGTTTGGAAATGGTTAGTTTAAATAGCCGCAGAGGTAAAGCAATGGAACGGGATCCACATCCAATGCATATTATCTATAAAGCTGGAGAGTAGTTGAGTATTACGTTTTATTTTTTAATATTATTATATAGTTGTGTGAGTGAAAGCGTACTTTATAGGGTAGAATGAAATAAAGTAAACTAAGAGATCTGATCATTGAAGCTGATTGCACCTAATGCCGTATTGATCAGGTCTCGATAGATGTAAAGAAAAAATAAGTCCTGTGTATTATCTGAAATCCCTCTGAATCTAGAAGTATAAAATCCTAAGTAATATTATCTTCCGCCTACTATATGTAATTCTGTAGTTGCCCGACTTTTTCTACTAATTCCTTCATATCTATTCTATTACCAGATGTATTAATTGCACGAACTCCTGTTGAGTCTTTGATGACAATAGCTTCTGTATTTAGAGAGACAGAACACCAAAACATTTTGTTAGAAGGAGTAGATGTTGTTGTAATGTTTTCCACAACGATAAGAGTTAGCTCAGAAGTTTCACTAACTATTTGCAGTCGATATTGATTCATTCTGAAGATGCCACTATGCCAGATTTAACACTGCGCCAAAGCGTTGGAGAAATCAATAAACAAAAAATCAAACGAACGTAATCGAGCGGAATAACACGAATTTTTGCTGATGCTGTAAACCGGAAAATCAAATGATAATAATCTGCTTCAAATGTAGCGTTGGATATGGGGCCCAATCGCAGCCATAAAAATATTGGTGCAAGTATCGCAACAATATTGCCAGTATCTGCAGGATCACCTAACCCGACAAGCACGCTAATTTGTGTATCTCGAAACCGAATTGATTTAATACAGTCTGATATAAACTGAATGATTCGTTTTAAAAATCCTTTACTTTTTATCATTGCCAAAATAAAACGTCTAGCATTTCCATTATTTGACGGTTTTTTCTTTTTTTTATATTTACGGGTTTTTTTTGTTTTTCTTATTCCCTTATTTGTTTGCTCTCCTAGTTTGAATTTTGAAGATTGAAAAGTCACCAAGCCATATAGCCATTTAGTACGAAATTGCAATTTATTTGTCGAATTAGTATCAATAGTTAGATTTATTTCAATAGGCACAGACAATAGCCAGATTACTATTAAAAAGAACAGTATAAGTACAATTAAAATGCTCATTATTAAATTTCACAATGAGTTTGATTATTCGCTCTTACTTTTTTTCGTGCTTGCTTCCACTACCTTGCCAATAACCGATCCAAGCGATTCTACTGCCGATGCGGTGGTTCCTTTAATGGGCTCTATCCGCACACCATTGGCGTCGATGATAATCATGGCTATGGGTTTCACACCTCCGCCACCACCCACACCAGCTCCCACGCCTTCACCTGAACCTGCTTCTCCAGATGACATTTCCCCTTTGCCGGAACCGCCACCAGCGCCGAATCCAAAACCAACACTGAGTAACGGTATTAGAATGGTATCTCCTATTGCGATTTGTTCACCAACAACGGTTTTTGTGGCAAGGATTCTCTCTAGTTCTGCCAACGAAGTTTTAAGTAGTTTTTCTACGTCTTCCATCTTGCATTCTCCTTTGTTGAGCAATTTACTTACAGTGCTATTTATTTACAGACCTATTTATTTACAGACCTATTTATTTACAAACCAATTGGTCTACAGTATCAAGTATAGCTAAATATTTTTACCTTCAGTAGCAATGTATAGTTTCAAACGTTCAAATAAATCATCGCGATCATTTTTGCCAAGTAGAAAATCAAAATGTCCGGTACTTCGCTCGAGATTCATGAGATCAATAAGAAAATCAAACACGGCGTTAGCAGCAGATTCCTCGGCAATCAGCGCTGAATTTTGCGCATCAAGTAGATCTAGAATCGATATTGCCCCCCGTGAATAGGAGTCAACCACTAAATCCAGATTTTTACGTGCGGATTTTTCTGCTTCCTGGGATAACTGAATAGAAGGGTGGGAAGCTCGAATCGCATGCATATTATTTCTGATATTCTGTTCGATTCGTTCTTTAATCGCGTGGAATCTTGCCTGATGTTGATTTAACTCAAACCGAGTTCCTGAAACCCGGGATGATCTTCCACCTCCCTCATAAAGCGGCAGTGAAACATTTAAGCCTACTCTCCAATCAGTGGTTCCTTCGCTAGACAATCCCGCACTACGGCTTTCTTGTAACACATTAAAAACTTCTCCCTGTAAAGTAACAACGGGAGACCAATAACTGCGTTTATTTGTTTTAAGTTCTCGTTTTATTGATGCGATTATGGCTTTAATGCTGTTCAGTTCCGGTGAAGAATTTAAGCCTTCTATTACTAAAAAATCAGCCAGTAAATTGAAGGATTTGTCATTATTGACAAAATCGAAAAGTTCTTTTCGACTGATCAATAAATTGGGATCATCTAGCGTCGCAGGTTGGGTTACAAATTGCTCTTTGAGTGGGCGATGTAGAATTCTGTTGAGTGCCTCTTTTGCTTGTCTAAGTCTTGACTGAGCAGCGAGCAGCTCTCGACGAGATGTTGCCAATTCACTTTCCCAACGATATCCCTCAGCAGGACTAGCAACACCCAGGTGCCAGCGGTCTCTCGCTATTTCAAGGCTTTTACGTGTTAGGTTTAGATTATCTTTTTGAACATGTATTAAGGTTTGTGCTTTAAGCACATTAAGATAAGTGACGGTTGCTTCCCTAACAATGTCAAGCTCCAATTGGCGAGATAATGCTTGCCGGTTATTTTGCAGATACTCTTGAATTTCTATTTCGGCATTCACTTTATCTGCATAGATTAACTGGTTAAGTGTTAGTGCAGCTGTGGTGGATTTTTCTGCAAATGCACCACTATTTACCATTGCGCTGTCATTATCAATTTGAGTGTAGTTTAAACCTGCACTTAATGATGGAAATAATTTCGCATTTGATTCTTCCATGATTGTTTCGCCTGCCTGCAGGCCTAGCGATGAAGCTTTTAAATCCAGGTTGGCTTTAACTGCATCCAAAGCCACCATGGATAGTGAAATTTTTCTACCTTGCGCTTCAGGCTCTTCATTAAGTAGAATTGCTTCTGTTAAAACATCTAAACGCGGTGATAAGCCAATAGCACGAGCAGTAGCCATATTTATGGTTAAACGACGTTTCTCTTCGAACAAAATAGGTTGGGTTGAAGTGAGTTCTCCGCGCATGACCGCATGCATATTGAGTGCATTACGACGGGCGATTCGCGGCCAGTCGGAAGTCGGGGATTCAGCCATAAGTACACCTTGCTCCACAAGGTGTGTCCCCATCAAATTGAAACTTGGTAAACGTTTGGAGATTAAGGTCTGGATAAGCTGTTGCATTCCAGCCTTGCTTTGTCGTGGTAGGCTGGTCAGGATAACAGCATCAGTATCCGGAGGCATTTTCTCAGCTAAATTTTCATCTTTTTCTGTTTGTAGAACGAAACGAATATCAATGTCTGCTGCTTTTGCCACTTTTCTCGCTTGTTCAATCAGCCCGGGCAACGCGCTGTAGGATGTTTTTTCGATGAGTACGGTAAGATTTTTAAAAGAAACGATATTGCGAAAAACAGCAAGATCTTGAACAAAATCTGCTTTACCCGTTAGATAGTTTAAGAATCGAACACCGCTGCTGTTTCCTTTTCTTGGTAGCGCCATGAGTTTTGCATCCATTACTAGTGGCGAGAATGTTGGTTTTTTACGATTTATATTCATTGCAGCAAGTGAGCTGGAAACATATCCCAAAGCAAGCACCATATCAACCGAAGGATCATCTTGTAATCGCTGGAGCGCGGCTCTAATATTTTTCGTATTCCAACCACCATCGAGTTGCTTTTTAAGAGGAAATTGAACGTCAAATTCGCCCTTAGTCAATACCTTTAGTTCATTCACAAATAACTCAGGTGACCAACCTGCTTGTTCGACGGGGCCATCGGTAACAATTCCGATATTGACTATCTTTGCTGAGTGAGCCGTCACAGGGACGAATAAAATAAATAAGCTCAGTATTTGCAATATCAAAATATTTTTCATACTAGTAAACCTCAAGACATTGTTAATGTCACTGTTTTTCTAAACCGAAGTAGGGCAGTGAAAAAAAATACCGCGCCAATAACAGCAGCGGCGAGAAAATCAGGCCAGACTACGTCTATTCCCGCATCACGAAATAGGATTGCCTGCGCCATGCTGACGAAATGAGTTGATGGTACAAATTGCATAATGAATTGCAATCCTTCGGGCATACTTTCCAAGGGGGTGTTTCCGCCAGATAATAACAGCATGATGACAAACACTAACATGGTGAGTAAACCAAATTGAGGCATAGAGCGGGCGAGAGTTGCTAGAAAGATTCCCAGTGATGTGACAGAAAACAGGTATATAACCGCCCCAGTTAAATATAATGGAATTGAACCAATAAGTGGAACCGCGAGTGCACCTTGCACTACTGTTAATAGAGATAAACTAGCAGCGACGATGACAACCAAACCGTTAGCCCATACTTTTGCAAGCATTATTTCAATAGGTCTTAAAGGCATGACGAGTAGGTGTTCAATTGTGCCATGTTCGCGTTCACGAATTAATGCAGCACCCGTTAACAGGATTGCCAACAGCGTAATATTATTGGTTAAAGACATGGTACCTTGAAACCAGGTTGTTTCCATATTAGGATTAAAGCGCACGCGTGTGACAACATTAACCATTTGTGGGAATTCATCTTTCTTCAAGAAAGCCATGACCTCCTGGGAGATTATTTGCTGGATATACCTCGTTCCTGTGCCAGCTAAACTCATGGCAGTGGCATCCACATTCAACTGGATGACGGGTTTCCGGCCTGCAAGAATATCAGCTTGAAATTTTGGTGGAATATCAATAACAAAGCTATAACGTCCTTTTTCCATGACGCTATCAACGTCATTAATATCTATTAATTTGGGTTCTTGGAAGTGGGGTGGTAATAATGCATCATTAATACGCAGTGAAAGTTGAGATCTATCCTCATCAACAATGGCGATAGCCGCGTTGTTTACGCCTATGACTGCATTTTGAGCTTCTTGAAATACCGCCAAAGAAAACATGTAGACGATCAAGAACATCATCACTGGATCATAACGCAAGCTAAAGAGTTCTTTTTTACCGAGCTGTAGAATATTAATAATACTCCGGTACACTATTATCGCTCCTGCGTTTTTAAAAAAACGAGACTAAGCGTCAAATACACAGCGATCAACAACGTTAGTATCATGAAATTTTGTGTTAGATCTTCAAGTCGTAGTGATTTTGTAAAAGTACCAATACTAATTTGCTGAAAATAGTGGCTGGGAAAGCTATGGCTAAATATTTGAGCGCCTTCGGTAAGGGATGCTACGGGCGAAAACAGACCAGAAAAATTAACAGCGGGTGTTGTTGTAATAATCGCAGCACCAAATATTGCAGCAATTTGTGTTTTCATGAACGAAGATATCAATAACCCCAATCCTGTGGTCGCAATTACGTAAAACAATCCACCCAGGAGTAACGTCATTACACTACCTTTGATCGGGACTTGAAATAAAAGCAGTGCTAATAGTATAAAGCAAGCGAAATTCATGAGAGCAATAATGATATAAGGAAATTGTTTTCCCAAAAGAAATTCCAATCCGCTTACCGGTGTGGCATAAAGGTTGGTAATAGACCCCATCTCTTTTTCACGAACCACACCGGCGGCAGTCATCATTGCGGGTATCCAAACCAGCAACATCATAATGGTACCGGGAACAATGGCATATACACTCTTAAAGTCTTGATTATAGCGGAACCGGGTTTCGACACGATAAGCGGACTGAGGTTGTTGGCCATACTCATTGTGAGCTAGTTGCTCAAGGTAGAATTGATGTATGGCTAAAATATATCCGCGGGCATTATCGGCACGCGCTGGGTTTGTACCGTCTATCCATATGCCAACTTCTGCTGGTCGACCTCGTTTTATATCTTTACCAAAATCCGGAGGGATTTCGATGCCAAACGAAAGTTGTCCTTTTCGTAAACGATCATCTAAATCTGTGTAACTACTGATAGGGATTTGTTGTACAAAGTAACGGGAACCTGTAAAATTTTCGAGATAATTTCGGCTTTCAGGCGTTTGATCTCGGTCGAGTACAGCATAGCTTAAATTTTCCGTATCGAAGGTAATTCCGTAACCAAATGCTATCATTAATATAATTGGTCCGAGTAGCGCAAAACCGAGTCGTATAGGATCGCGCTGTATTTCCATTCGCTCTCGTCGAGCGTAGGCCCAGGCTCGTGTTAGATTAAAAATAGAATTTGATGGCTCTTTATTCTTTACTTCTAATTCAGAATTTTCAAGCGCGACTTTACTGGTTTTGATTGAATCCGTTTTGTCACTTACAGATTCCTGGAGGTAAGAAATAAAAGTTTCTTCGAGGCTTTCACTACCGTGCTCCTGTACCAATTGCTCAGGTACGCCTTGTGCCAAAACCTTGCCTGCATGCATTAGTGAAATTCGATCACAGCGTTCTGCTTCATGCATAAAATGGGTTGAAATAAATATTGTGACACCATCTTCACGTGAAAGCTGAATCAATAATTCCCAGAACTGATCTCTAGCTATGGGGTCAACACCCGAAGTAGGCTCATCAAGAATCAACATCTCCGGCTGGTGAATTACCGCTACAGCTAACGAAAGACGTTGACGTATCCCCATGGGTAATTTTTCCGTCAATTCATCAATGACATTGGTGAGACCAAATCGTTGTACCATTTCCTCTACACGTTGTGGGATGAGCTGTTTAGGAATATGAAATATTCGGGCATGTAATGCTAGATTTTGACGAACAGTTAACTCAGTATATAAGGAAAAGGATTGAGACATATAACCAACACGTTTCCGCGTTTTAATATCATTAACATTGACGGTTTCGCCAAAAAGCAATGCATCGCCTTCTGACGCAGGCAGCAGTCCGGTAAGCATTTTCATGGTTGTCGTTTTCCCACAACCATTAGATCCCAGGAAGCCAAAAATTTCACCGCGTTCAATTCGAAAGCTGACATTATCGACAGCTGTGAAGCTATCAAATTTTCGTGTAAGATTTCGTGCTTCTATTGCGGTGTTTTCACTATGTTGCTTCCGCTGAGGAATGGTAAGCGCTTTATGTTTGCTGCGTTTTTCTATGGGTAGTAAAGCAATGAAAGCCGCTTCAAGATTATTTTTATTGGTTTTCTGTTTTAGTTCGTCAGGAGTTCCATATGCCAGAATATTGCCGGCATCCATGGCTATTAACCAATCGAATTTATCCGCTTCATCCATATAAGCGGTTGCTACAATAACGCTCATGTCAGAACGTCGGCTGCGAATCAGCTCAATAAGTTCCCAGAATTGACGTCGGGAAAGAGGGTCTACTCCTGTGGTTGGTTCATCAAGGATTAGTAATTGAGGATCATGGATAAGCGCACAGCATAAACCCAGTTTCTGTTTCATACCGCCAGAGAGCTTTCCGGCGGGACGATCTATGAAAGGTAAAAGCCCTGTGCTTTCCAGTAGCTCCTGAATGCGCCAGGTCCGTTCATCTTGCGATAGCCCGAACAGTCTGCCAAAAAAATCTACATTCTCGAACACAGACAAGGTCATATAAAGATTATGTCCCAGGCCTTGCGGCATATAAGCGATACGTGGACATATTTTTTTTCGAAATCGTTTATGAGCGATGTTGCCATCAAGTACTGTGACGGTGCCCTGTTGAATTTTTCGTACCCCTGATATTATTGCCAACAATGTTGACTTGCCAACCCCATCAGGACCTATTAAGCCAACCATACATCCCGAAGGAATATCAAGATTCACATTGTTGACAGCATTGGTTTTACCGTAACAATGTGAGAGTTCTGAAATTTGTGCGATGTATTGTTGGTTCATTATTAGTTAGCTTGTTGTAAATGTTCTGGCCAATCTATGTTTGAATCCAAACGTAGAATGGCAACACCGGGTATACCCGTCTTGCCAAGCTCAGCGTGAGTTCTGAGCAATTCAGTGTCAAGCTTGACTTTTATCCGAAAAGTTAATTTTTCTCGCTCTGTACGAGTCTCAACTTCTTTAGGTGTAAATTGCGCGCGAGGAGCAACGAAAGAGACGTTCGCAGGAATGACTAAATTTTCTAAACTATCAATAATGACACGTGCGTCAGTTCCCACGCTTACCTTAGTTGCCTGCTGTATGGGTAAAAAAATCGTCATATAAACATCTAATGGATTTAGGACTGTTAGTACTTTTCCGCCATTTGGTAAAACTTCACCTGGCTCCACAAGTCGATATAATACCCGTCCGGAAATTGGCGATCTAAGAACACTTTCGTCGAGCTGAGCTTTGAGGAATTCAGTGTTCGCTATGGCGGCTTCGATAGCAGCATCAGCATTGGAGAGCTGGGCACGAGACGCCGCTAAAGTGGCATTGGCAGTTTGTACGAGTGTTTCAACACGCTGTAATTGTTCGAGGGAAATACTATCGTTTTCATAGAGTCCTTTTGAGCGAGTGAGGTCTTTTCTTGCTAGCATAAGTTCACTTTTTCGTTGTGCTATTACCGCTAATGCGTAAAACCGTTGTTGTTGAGCGCTGCGAACTTCAGCCTCTGCCCTTCGTACTTGTGCGCTCAGTTCTTTGGTATCAATACTTGCGAGCACTTGATTCGCTTCAACCTTATCGCCTTCTTTAACAGTAATGTTTTTAAGTCGGCCGCCTATTTTTGTTGTAATGTCAACTTCAACTGCTTCGAGTCTGCCATTGCTTGATGCGAATCCTGCTGGCAGTTCGGGTTCTTGAGTGACTTGCAGAATATAACCACCACCAACAATGATTATAATCAACAATACGGCGGGTATTTTCCAAGGTTTTTTATGCATCTCAGTCACTGTCAAACTCCAGTATTTTTTGGTTTAATTCGACCACCAAAGAATTAAATTACTTTCCGTTGGCACAAATGCTTGTGGATGATAAGGAATAATACGCGGTGTAAAATCAGTCGCCGGCCGTTGTGTGGTTAGCTCAATACTATAGAGATAGCCATTTGTGGCGCCTGGGATTTCAACGCCGCGCGACATTATCTGACAAGTCATCTCATTATCATGGTTCGCATCAGCATATAATTGTACTTGAATGGCTTCAGGAGAAATGTCACCGAGATATACTTGTATCTCCATGTTTATTAAATCCGCTTCTCTACGAATCTCTCTGTTTCCCCAATGCATACCTTGCCAGTGATGATTTAAATCAAGTTCCCAATTGCTTAGCTCAATTGCTAACTGTGCATTTTTTTCACTACGTTGGTGAAAGCTTGTAGAAGCGGGAAGATACAGTTGATCGATGTATTCACGCACCATACGATTTGTACTGAATTTTGGCGCTAGTTGAGCCATACTCGCGCGTATGCGAGCCACCCATGCTTGGGGAATCCCTAAGTTATCGCGGTCGTAAAATAGGGGAATAATTTGATGTTCTAACAAATCATAAAGCCGTTCCGATTCAATCTCATCCCAGTTTGATTCATTTTGCTGATTGCCATCGCTCAGCGCCCATCCAACATCTTCGGAGTAAGCCTCGGCCCACCAGCCATCTAGCTCCGAGAGGTTGAGTCCTCCATTTACTAAAACTTTCATGCCGCTGGTACCACATGCTTCCCATGGTCGGCGTGGTGTGTTAATCCACACGTCCACACCTTGTACCATTTCTTGAGCAAGGGAAATATCGTAATCCTCAACAAAAACAGCATGCATTCGAACATTAGCACAGGTAACAAACTGCTCCCATTGTTGTATGAGTTTCTTGCCGATATTATCGTGTGGATGTGCTTTACCGGCGACAATAATCTGTACGGGGCGTTCTGAATTAGTTAGTAAACGGGTGAGACGTTGCACATCTTGTAGTAATAAATTAGGACGTTTGTATTCAGCAAAACGACGAGCAAATCCTAAGGTTAATGTATTTGGATCCAAAACATCTTGTGCTTGAGCAATGACGTCAGGTTTTTCACCACGCTGGCCAAGTTGTCTTGCAAGCCGGTTACGCGCATGATGAACGAGATCTGCACGTTCTTGTCCACGAAAGGTCCAAAGTGTTTCGTTACTTAAATCTTCAATAGCATTACTCAATCCTTCTTCAGTACCAAGCCAGCGCTCTTTGCCACAAGCTTTCGTCCATATTTTGTCAGCCCAGGACGAATCCCAGGAGGGAACATGAACACCATTGGTAATGTAACTGATCGGGACTTCATACAGTGGCCAACGTGGATAAATATTTTGGAAAATGTGACGGCTGACTTCGCCATGCAAACGACTGACACCATTACTTAAAGCACAGGTACGTATGGCTAAGTAAGCCATATTAAACGGTTCACTATTGTGTTCCGGGTTCAAACGACCCAGCGCGCCCAATTGTTCTGGTGTAACATCCACTCTTTGCGCAAAAACAGTCGCATACTTCAGAATTAAATCAGTATCGAAGGTATCGAAACCTGCTGTAACAGGTGTGTGAGTTGTAAATACGTTACCAGCTCGGGTGGCCCATAGCGCTTGCCAAAAGCTAACATTATTTTTATTCATAAAAAATCGAGCGCGTTCCAAGGTTACAAAGGCAGCGTGTCCTTCATTTAGATGACAAACGTCTATATCTAGATTCAGCGCTTCTAGTACTCGCCAGCCACCAATGCCTAATGCTATTTCTTGCACTAACCGTGACTCCTGGCCACCGCCATACAATTTACTCGTGATGCCACGATCACCCGGGTTATTCATCGGATCATTGCTATCCAGTAAATATAATGTAATTCGTCCAACTTGAGCTTGCCAGACACGTAAACGTACTGAGCGGCCGGGGAAATCCAGCACGACATGTAGCCATGCCCCAGATTTTGCTTGTACTGGTTGAATGGGTAAACTACTTGAGTCGTTGTATGGATAGACTTCCTGTTGCCATCCGTTTTTGTCTAATATTTGACGGAAGTAACCTTCCTGATAAAGCAAGCCGATAGCAACAATGGGTACACCCAGATCACTGGCTGCCTTGAGATAGTCACCGGCGAGTATACCTAAGCCACCTGCATACAGTGGCAAGGAACTACCAAGGCCAAACTCCATACTGAAATAGGCGATTTTTTTTAGTTTGGTGTGTGAATGATTTTCATCATACCAAGTCGATTGGGAGGTATATTCTTCATGAGCATTTGCGAGGTGTTGAAGGCGCTGTATAAATGTTGCGTCGTTTGCCAGATCGTCTAAACGTTGCTGGCTAAGATTTTGTAAAACAGCATGAGGATTCTCTGTTTGTTCCCATATTTCAGAGTCCATAGTATTCCATATTTCATCCCCAACATGACTCCAAACCCATCTTAAATCTGTTACCAGATCAATAAAAGGCACAAGTTCATTTGGAAAATTTCTCGTAGGAAAATGGCTACTATTATTTTTCATACTCCGCCGGACTCTTTTTCAAACTTTCAAGGTGAGGCCATTTATTTTATTCTTTAGATGAATACTTATTATAGTATAAGCATAGACCATCGAATCAAAAACATATATTAAGTTAATTATTGGAAGTCGATTAGTGAAGTATGTTTGGTGTCAATAATTTAACGATTCAGGTTTTTGTAGGAAATTGTATCACCATGGAAAGGATTATTTTTCGACGTTATTTTTAATAACGTAGCAGTTACGTCAGGCATTACTAGCACTTGATAAAAAATGATTTCTACTCTATTACATATATAGAGAATAATATAAATAACTGGCATAAAAGAGAAAGAAATTCAGGATAGCAGTTGTGCCATCGCACGCTATTAAAATGAATACCGAGCAACGAAATGGCATGTTGAAGATGTTTCGTAGCATGCTCAATGAAATTGAGAAAAAATATGGCTAATTGGTGAACTTAAAGGTTTTATCATTTTCATGGCACTTCTTGTTTCTCACCTGAGTTCCCCGCCAGGTTAAGAGATGATTACGCAGTGTATAGGACTCACCGGGAAAAATTAAGTAATGACTATACTTATTCTTTATGGAACATTAGAAGGGCAAACGGCCAAAGTTGCAGAGCGTATGGCAGACACCCTCCGTAACAAAGGTCAACAAGTTACTACGCTATCTGTTGAACAATTGCCTACCAACTTTGAAGTAAATAACTTTGACGCCACCATCATCGGTGGCTCTATACACATGGGAGATTATCCTAACCAGTTAAAAAAGTTTGTTATGACAAATTTAGATTGGCTTAATAATGTGCCATCCGCTTTTTTTACCGTGTGTATGGGTATACATAGCCAACATGTAGAAACGAGGGAAGAAGCAGGGCACTTTGGTGAGGATTTTGTCGCACAATCTGGTTGGCATCCAAAGCTCATTGAAACCTTCGCAGGTGCAGTGAAATATACCCAGTATAACTTCGTTACGCGCTTCATTATGAAACTGATTTCCAAACGAGAAGGCGGTAGCACTGATACTTCACATGATCATGAATACACAGACTGGGAAACGGTAGATTGTTTCGCCGAAAAATTTATGGCGGTGATAGCAGAGCTGGAAAGGATTTAATTAAGGGAAAATCATAGAAGGTGAGCTATGAATTTTAACTGCACTTTTTAGTCAAGCTCTGGAAAGTTTCTGGTTAGTGGTCGGTGTTCTTTTTACTCTTGGTGGCATGTGGGGACTATAAAACGTAAACATTGCATTGACGCCGCTTATATTGGTAAAAGTAGGGCTGTTTCTTCTTATATCTGCGTTGAAGCGTAAGAAGTGAAGAGAAATAACCGCCGCTTGATGAAAAAATATTTCTACTCAATTACATCTATAAAAATCTGTGCATGAAGGAGAGGGAGATGAAAAAGATTTTATCGATTGCTTTGTTCTTGTGCCTCATCGGGTGCGCGACAAAAAATGTTGTTTATAAGCCTGTACTGGAAGGTACAAGATCAGCGAATTTGACCCTCGACGTTCGCGGGAAAACAATAACTACCTATATGGCTTACCACGCAGAGAAACGTTTATCTTCAATGAAAAATGGTGAAATATTGGAACTGGTGACGGGTAACTACGAAGCGTTTGAAAGTGATTTGAGAGCATGGACGCGAAAAAGAGGTTATCCCATACTGGAGGTGGAAAAGAACTCAGAATATGAACGCTATTACATCGAAAAAGCCACACCAAAGAAAAATCCCACTAAAGTTGCGATGATCATTTCTGATCCTGGATTGACTACATTACTTTCACCACTGGGATTCTCTTTGGCCGCGGCTCTGGAAGGCGCTGAAGTACATATTTATTTTCAGGGGCCTGCAGTCAAAATGTTTGAGCAAGGATTTAAAGCCCAGCTGAGCGGATGGTCGCGCCCTTTTAGTATGTTTGCACGTGATGAAATAGAAGCGACAGGGCATAGCCCACCTCAGGAAAAGTTAAGGCAATTGCGTAGTCTTGGTGCGAAATTGTATATATGTGCACCGTCACTCGATTACTTCGGTACTGATAGAAGTAATTTTATATTTGAAGATATACCAGTCGTCGCATATCTTACCTTTATGGAAATAGTCAGTGAAGCGGATGTACAATTTTTTCTGCAGTAGATTTGGTGAAAAATAAACCATTGACGAAATCTATGTTTCGGTTGACTATATATGTTGTGGGGTAATTCACTGAGATTTGAATGTTTTAACTAATTTATTCTCGGATAGGCTCTCAGTATTATAAAAGTAGGTTTCATAATTGCTTAAATTATTCTTGTTAAATCATATATATGTTTTATGACGTTAGGGCTTACTTTAAAAGAAGCAAATTACTATGACCGAATTTAAAGAATCGATATCATCAACGCTTTGCCAGCAATTTGGGTTTTATGAAGAACAAAGGCTGCAACGGCTTAGGTTATTGGATTTAACAGATGATGAGAAGGTCAATGCTGAAACACTTATCGAAGAAGTAATAGCGCCGAACATTACAGATATTGTTGATGAATTTTATTCAAAACTCATTGAAGATCCAACTGCCCAAGAGTTTATCAGTGATGCTGAATTGCTAAATCGACTTAAGAAAATCCAATCAAACTATCTACTAAATCTTGGTATAAATTTT
>CALZJE010000047.1 GCA_945787715.1 uncultured Ectothiorhodospiraceae bacterium
ACTAAAGCAGATCAGGAGCAAACATTTAATAATCGAATTGCTAATCAGCTTCCAGCGATTGTTGGTAACATTCAGCCAACCAAGGAAGGATTTACTGTTGATGTTAATAGTGTGCAGTTGGATCCAAATTCTGCTGCTCTGTCTGGTGCAGTATTTGGTGAAAAAGATGGAGCTGATGATTGGACGTTTTATTCTCAACTCTCAACGCAGATTTCACAGGGTACTCAAACAAAAACACGAAGGTTTCGACGCAACAAGCAGGAAAATCTTAATTCAGATAATCCGATAACACATAATTCAAATGAAGATGCTTATGCTGTAATGGGGCAGCCACGTCAATTTTGGCCATAATTGTATTGCAAAAACATTATGAGCGCGAGCTTGTTTCATACATGCTTCTTAACACCGGGCGCAATTTTAACGCTGCTAAACATTTAAATTAAATTCCCGGTCCCCCTGTGGCGGGCGAATATGGGGTCTGCCTGCATAACTGTGTTTTAGATATTCATAATGTACAACATTACAGGCATGACCCTATTTTCACATTTTCGTTAACACATCATTCAGTAAGCTTTTGGTAAACCAAAAGCATGGTTAAATTAAGCGGTGATGATTCAGAATCTTTACGTACCATCATTCGTTGATGATTATGGCGGCAATTCGGAGGGCGTTGTCATGTTGCTTACTCTGGCACAGGTGGATCCCAGAGTATTGTCGGAGCGTATAGCTACGCATGTGTCATAGCAAAATTAATAATGTATACTAAAATACTATGTACATTATTAATATGCATGCTATATTAATGAACATGAATACCGATAATTTGAGTCGAATATACTCCATAAAATTCTATAAACGCGCGTATGTTAATAATATACAAGATTTATTACTAATGTCATGAGCTGGAAAATAGACGCCGAACAGGAAATTCTTAATCTCGCTGTCCACGCTGTGGAGCGTGAAACTGGGTTGCGTATACAAATTGAGCAATCGCCCGCACACATAGGCGATTACCAAATTGACGCCATAGTGCAGCTAGAACGTGGTGGTCAAAGATTAGCGGTCGAGATCAAGAATTGGGCCCAACAGGCCAATCTTGGTGCGTTGATTAGTCAGATAAAGCAACTACCAGAGCAGGGTATTTTGGTAGCCGACTACGTCAATCCTAAAATGGCGGACAAGCTGCGCCAACAGCAGGTGCAGTTTATCGATGTGTCTGGCAATGCTTTCATCAATCAGCCTCCTGTTTACGTCTATGTGACGAGCAATCGGCAAGAGGAGCTCAGCTTCAAGTCGTCCAGGGGAAATGTAAATCGTGCATTTGAACCAAAAGGCTTAATGGTAATTTACGCCTTTCTTTGCTATCCGGAACTCGCCAATATGCCGTATCGTGAAATAGCTGAACGAACCGGTGTTTCGGTAGGAACAGTAGGCTGGGTTCTTAATGGTTTAAAGGCAACGGATTTCATTCATGATAACGTCAGCAACAAAGGAAGGCGCCTTGTTCGCTATCGTAAATTACTGGAACGTTGGGTGGAGGCTTGGCCTGAAAAACTCAAACCGAAGCAATTTGTGGGCGAGTTCTCCGTAGATGATCCATACTGGTGGAAAAAGATCGATATTCGGGAATACAACGGTTACTGGGGAGGAGAAATCGCAGCAGCTAAATATACGGACTATCTCAAACCGTTGGTGGCGACGGTTTATCTGCCCGAACATGCTCGCACTCAACTGCTTCGCGATGCGCGACTGCGAAAAGCAACTGAATGGAGCAGTGATGGTGCTGGTATAGTACAAATTTATCGGCCCTTTTGGCCTAAGCTGCTCGATGAGTTTGGTACCGAACCGAAGCAAGGATTCGTTCACCCCATTTTGGCATATGCTGATTTAGTAGCAACAGCTGACCCCAGGAATTTAGAAGTGGCGCGGAGGATCTATGACGAGTACATTGCTCAATATTGCAGGGAAGATTGATCCTCAAACCGTCGCGATATTCGAAACGGTAAATCGCGTAATTGCTGAGCTTGGAATTCCTTATGTAGTTGTTGGTGCCACTGCAAGAGATCTTGTATTGCACTATGGCCATGGTGCTAGGATTCAACGCGCAACCCATGATGTTGACTTCGCGATTGAAGTAGCCAGTTGGGCCGCCTTCGATGCGCTGAAGAACAGACTTTGTGAACAAGGCTTCATAACAACCCAGCAACAGCATCGCTTGATCAGCCCTATGAAAATTGCAGTAGATATTATACCGTTTGGTCACGCAGAACATGAACAAACCTCCATTGCCTGGCCACCAGAAGGAAAAGTCGTCATGAATACCCTGGGCTTTCAGGAAGCATGTGACACTGCTGAGTGGGTACGGATTCAAGATAAACCGGAACTTGATATTCCAGTGGCGACACCAGTGGGTTTGTCTCTTCTCAAATTCATTGCATGGACAGATCGTACTAGAGATTTGCGAAGAAAAGATGCAACTGATATTGCTTACCTGCTATCTACCTATGATGCGATACAAGAGGTTTTCGATGCTTTGTATGAAGAAGGCAATATACAAATCATGGAATCCTATGACTGGAATATTACACATGCTAGCGCACACTTACTGGGCCAACATGCCAAGAATATTTCCCAGGCAAATACCCGTCAGGAGATTATCCGCCTTGCCAGTGGAGAGCTGGGTGAGCGGACATTAGATCGTCTGGCTGAAGAAATGTGTGAACACATCAATGTCCAGCTAGACAGAAATCAACAACTACTTTCTGCCTTCATGGCCGGCTTTAACGAATAAAATGTAAAAGTGTAATCGGGTCGTGCCTGTAATGTTGTATATTATAAAAATCCTAAATACAGTTATGCAGGCGCGACCCCCATTTTCTATTAACTGAGACAAAACTGACACAACACACAAATTTATTACTTGGCTTTAAATACTGTTATGTCAAATCATTTGCAGAAATCGGTGCATCATTTAGTCATTTTAATAGTGTATATTTGCACGCATCATATGTTCTTAATGTCCAGGCGTTTTCAATAACAATAAGTAATAGTTACTTTAATATGAGAATTGCTATGGATGATATCAATATTTCTAAAACGCGATTTTTAGAGTTTAGCTCGTCTTTATTCTATCGCTTTTAAAGCCGAATTAAATTTTCCTATATTTTCAATTCATGTGTTGTTGGGGAAATCTTTCAAACAACATCTTCCCGACGGGTTATGGGTAGCGCAGGAGCATAATGAATTTTTAGTTTGCTTGACGACAAATGCTTTGGCAATGCTATTATCTCGTGCTTCGGATTTTGATACTCCGAAACAATAACAAATAAGTGTGTCATCAGAGGTTTCCTTGATTCCCACTTTAGTTCGCAATAGATCTTTATGTATTGTTGAATTATCAATGCCATAATAAACAACATCACACAACGGATCGTTGCAAAAATAATAGGCTTGTTCTTTTAGTGGTAGATCCCAGGGGGATTTAATATGATGCAAAATCGTTTTGAATGGGACTTCCCCATATAGCTTACTGCATTGAGGGCAAGTATGTCGTTTCGGAGTCTGTTGATCGTTACCCTTTGTTGTGCAACAGTCAGACATTGTTCACCTTATAGGAAAAAAGATAGTTACATAAGCGTAGCGCATTCAACTTATATGCACAAACTTAAATCTAGTGAATGAGCCTGCATATCTGTAAGGTCCATATAACAGGAAGTCAAAATAATAAACATTATAGAAAAAGAAACTTCACGTTTTAAATTGCGGCAGTGTCATAAGTCGGATTATCGAATCTTTATGGCAATGAATACTGATCCTGCTGTAATGGAATATGATCCAAATACGTTTACGCAAATCGAGAGTAATGCACAGGCAGATAAATTTCGTAGTCTGATCAACAAACAGGGTTGGGGCTTCTGGGCGATTGAAAAACATGATGAAAAAAAATTATTGGATTTGTCGGACTTCATGTTCCAAACTATGAGTTGCCTGTTATAACCTGTGTTGAAATTGGCTGGAGGCGGGTAAAAGAATGCTGGGGAAAAGGTTATGCAACTGAGGCGGAAAAAGCATCTTTTTTTACTGCGTTTGAGCAGCTAAATTTATCTGAGGTTTGTTCATTTACTTCCGTGAGGAATAAAAAATCACTAGCGGTAATGGAACGACTACATATGGTCAATATGCAGGAAAATTTCGAACATCTCATGAGTGCTGTAGGTCACCCACTTCGTGATCATATCCTGCATTGAATAGATGATGAACGTTGGATGACGATTAAAAACAATTAAGCATCTTTTATGATGAGTGATTGTCCTGAATCTAGTATCGCAAAATGAATTTCTCGTTGTTCACAGAAGCTATCCCAGGCTTTCATTGCTCCTGGAAATAACGGTGTTATGTAGTCATCGCACACCATTATCCCGCCTGGTAGCAATCGATCATAAAAATATTCCAAACAGGAAAACGTTGGTTCATAAAGGTCAACATCAATATGTACAAATGACCAGAGTTTATCTGGCACATGGTCAAATACCTCGGGGATCCACCCTTTAATTAAAGTGATATTATCGAACTCGTTAAAAGTTGAATTCACTTGTTCGAGCGAACATCTAAATTCATTTTTAGATTTAAGATTATATAACGATTTTGATTTGGGGTTGAATATTGATCCAATGTCCTTGTCGCATTTTTCACTTAAACCTTGGAAGCTATCGAGTAAATATAGATCTGAACCATCGAAATCAGGATTTAGCTGTTTTGCAATCTGGCAAAAAATTAATCCAGAATAACCGCGCCAAACACCGCACTCAATCCAGTTGCCATCAGGATTTTTCTTAAGTGCGGATTCAAATAGTCTGGCGAGAGTTAGAGTTTTAATGACACGATTAATAGATTTCGCTCCGCGAGGGCCATTTGTTAGAGTATTACCGGTTGTTTTAAAGGCTGCGTAATCCGCCAATTCTAACAACTCAATATTAGCAATTTTTACTCCTTCAAATAGTGTTTTTAAATAAAGAGACATATCCAGGTTGGTATGTTGAGCTTCCATTTTTTCACGAATTGAATAGGTGTTTTGATTTACAAATGTACTCAATGACTCTTCCATTTGTCATTCCTTGTTTTGAGATGTCAATCAAATTATTGTCAATAACATGACTATGATGTTTAAAACTACTAAATATGCATAATCGGGCCCTTTATGTTCAACTATTCAATCAAAGAAATTCATGATTTGTGTGAGGGTGTGTTCGAGAGTTAATAATAAGTGAGTTGCAAAAGCTCTCATCAGAGTCAGATGATCCCAATCGATTTGCTGTGATAACTGGGCCAGTTCATGTTTGGTGTTTATGACATGATCAAGACGGGAACGATATAAATTGTCTTTTTTTGAAATAATTGGCTTGTGAGGTTTCATCCGTTATCACTCTCTAATTGCAAGGTGAACATTAAAGGTACTTAATATGACTAAAAAATCACACATTATAATTCTATATTAGTCCCTCAAAGATAAGCTCTAATTACGGTAGGTCAACTCAAGCTACTGGAAAAAATATGTCTAAGCATTTAATTCTCGTTATAAAAATTGTTTTAGCTGTTATTTTAATCTGCTATCCATCTTCGCTTTCACTCCTTAACTAGCATTGTGTTTCACCCTTTTTTCTTGACAGAAAAGGCCAATAAATATAATTATAAGTAGGATTAAATCCTACCGATATATTGAATCGATATAAATAAGGAGTAACAAATAATGGCTAATCCAGATAAAGCCGAGAAAATCAGTATTACACTACCAGCTGATATGCTTGCCGCCATTAAGGAACAGGTTCAGGCTGGAGCGTATGGCTCTACAAGCGAAGTTATTCGTGAAGCTATGCGATTGTGGCAAAGACAAGAAGAGGAATATCAAGCAAGGCTTGCCTTGATACGTAATCGTTTAGAGCGTTCAGCAAATAGCGGTGAACCTATTCAACTGGACGAAGCTTTCGACCAAATAGAAAACCTACATCAACAATACATGAAAAATAATGAAAACCTATAAAGTATCTCTAATGCCTGATGCTATAAAAGACCTCTTAGATATTTATGAATATATTTCTGAGAAAAGTGGCATTCCTGATGTGGCGATGGCTTATATCCAGAAACTCCGCAGTAAGTGTAGACAACAAGAGATAGCACCAATCAGAGGCACTAGACGTGATGATTTGCGTGATAATCTTAGAATTGTAGCAATTGATAAAAATGCTGTTATCGCTTTTGAGGTTAATGAGCAAGAAGCAATTGTAACAATTTTTGATGTTTTTTATGGCGGTAAAGACTACGACACTATTATGAATGACACGCAAAAAGATTAAGACTTAAAATTATCGTAAAAGAACAAAAATATATGTTCGATGCATTAAGGCTCGCTATTGCCGAAGGTGATGTAAGCGGAGAAAGTAACCGTACATTAAAAGAAATCGTACAGGAAGCAAAGCAAGAATTTAAACATCCGTTTTCTTTTTAAAACACTATTGGTAATAGTGTTTCCAATTAATTAATTGGGTGTTAGTTTCTGCCTTTGAGACATTGCGAATTGAGCGCCTAAATCAGTGGATAGTGTTACACCTTTTAGGTTTGCCGCTTCAATTGTATTTTTTACATCTTCGGCAGTGCGTAATGGATTAAAGATATAGCCATTATCGTTTTCATAGTTTACAAGAAAAAATTCACCATCATTGATTTGAAATTCAGATGGAAGAGTTCTTACGGGAATTAAACACTTACGTATTAAAACAACATATTGAAGATGGGCAGTTTTTAATAGTGGAATCCACTATTTCACGGCGCACTTACTTGAAATATGCTCAGATGGTGAAAGAGGCGGGGTTTCGTACTGTATTTATTACAGGGCCTAAGTGACCTTTATTGCAGATATCGCTGAAAAATTGGAAGTCAATTAATCATTAGTTACATATGTCATCCAAGGTTCAACTTTTGTAATTAGCTTTTTATCGGTTAATAGATCTGAAAACAGTTGCCTGGACTTTTTATTTTCACCCTGCTCAAATAAAACAATCGCATAAAAATACTTGATCTCTGAAGGATTGCTTGGTTGTTTTGTTAATGCCATTTCAAGTATCTTTTGAGCGTTAAACCATTGCTCATCTGCCATATAGATTCTCGCTAAAGTCAGATAATCATCAGCTTTGTTTGAAAAAGTGATCGCTTTCTCCATGGCTTTAATTGCACGGTTTTGTTCTTTTGCCAATAAATAGAGTCGTGACAACCTATCCCAGAGTTTAAAGTTGGATACGATAGTTTTATTATCCAGACCTGTTTGTAGAACTAATGCTGCTTCAAAAGGTAAATCTTGCAAAGCATAAAGATTGGATAGATCAAGAATATCTTGCTCTTCAGTAAGAAGATCTTTCTGCCAAGCGAGTTGTAAAATTTTCAATGCTTTTTTATCTTCGCTTAGTTGCATGTATATACTGGCAAGTTGCTTCCAGTATAATTTTTTATCGGGAAAAATCAGTATCGTTTTCTCCAGTTGCTTGGCTGCGTGCTCAAATTTTTTGAGCTCAAAATAGAGGCTAACTAGTAGCTGGTGCCAGCTTTCTTTGTCACTTTTATTAAACTCAATTGCTCGCTGTACATGAGGAATTGCTGCTGTGAACTGGTTTAATTCATAATAGCCATTGGCGACAAGAATATGGATATTTGCGTTATCACTATTGGCTTTTTCACTCTCAAGCAACTGTTTCAGGAGAGCTATGCCTTTTTGATATTTTTTTTCGCCGATATAGAGTTGTCCTAGATTGATAACAATAGGTTTTTTTAGAGAATCCTGAAGCGTGTTTTGTGTCAAGGCACTCTCATAGGCTTCTATGGCTTTTAGGGTGTTATTTTGACTGGCATAAGCATGACCAATGAGTTGCCAGCTCATGGCTTGATTAAGACTGTTTTTCTTAGTTTTCTTTGTGATCGGTAATAGTAAATCTAACACTGATTGATATTGATTGTTCTGCAGAGCTTTTTGTGCGCGTTCAAGTTTTTTATAAACAGAAGGTGTTAATGTATTATTTTTTGCGAAAGCAGGAGAAATTACCAACAATTGTAGAATAAACAGGAGGCCATGAGCTAAATGTTTCAATTTCATTGCTACTTATCCAGCTGGAAGTTAATAACTTGTGTTGAGTAGTTTTCAACAGCAACACCATTGACAATTTCGGGCTTAAATTTCCAGCGGAACACTGAACGTATTGCTGCTCTGTCAAAAACTTTACGTGGTTTTGCCTCCAAAATTTCCACGTCAAGTACTGATCCAGTCTTGGAAATCTTGATTCCAACTTTGACCCATCCTTCTATTCCTCGAGAGCGTGCCTGGCGCGGATAAGCAGGAGCGATTTTAACGAGAGGAATTACGTTGCCATCGTTTCCTCCAATTAGCATTCCACCCAATCCAATTTCCCGGTTGAGGCTTATGGGCAATTGTAAATCTGGTATTTCTATTGGTGTAGGTTTGGGAATATTGGTTTCTAGTTGATCCAGTTGTGGGCGTGGTGGCGGTTGTGATTTTTCCTTCTGCTTGGGAGGTAACTCCCGAGTTTTCTCCCGTGTCTGCTCCTTGGGTATTACGCGAACATACTCTAGATTTTGTAACTGATCATCGTTTGTGATTTGAATATCTTTTGGTGTAATTAAATATTGCATAATGATAAAAAGCCCAGCAGCCAAAGGAATGGATACGGCAAATAGCGGCAACCATTTTTTTTGAGCGGAGGGCAGCGTAATTTGTGCTAAAGACATTACTTATTTTCTGCTGCAGCGATAGCAATATTTTCAACGCCTGCAAGACGTACTTGATCCATCACCTTAACAAACATTCCTGTATTGGAGTTTTCATCGGCTTGAATCACAACCGTTCCCTCTGGATATTCTGCGCGTAGTCGTTCGATATTGGCGCGCACAGCACCGAGATCTACATTTCGTCTATCTATCCAAATAGACCCATTTTTATCAATCGCAACTAATAAATTCCCACGTTCTTGCTTAACTGCGGTTTGTGCGCCAGGTGGCGTCACTGAAATTCCCGACTCTTTAACAAACGAAGTGGTCACCAGAAAAAAGATAAGCATGATAAACACAATGTCGAGCATGGGTGTCATGTCGATCGTACTTTCTTCATTTTCGGTGGTGTATTTTCTTCTCATGATGTCCTCTGAAAATCTTCTTTCAATCGAAATGATTCATTCTTTACTCTGCGACTAATATCAACACTAAAATACATACCTGATAACGCCACGACCATACCTGCCATGGTCGGTATGGTAGCTTGCGAAATGCTATTTGCCATTGCTCTTGCGTTGCCCGTTCCTGTTATTGCAAGAACGTCAAAGACTTCAATCATTCCCATAACCGTGCCTAATAAACCCAACAGTGGGCAGAGCGCGATTAAGGTTTTTATCGTATTAACGTGATTATGCAACGCTAACGATAATGTTGAGATTAACTCGTCTCGAATTTTCAAGCCGTACCAATTGAGTTTGCTTTGTTCTGTCCACCGATTCAAACAATAAGACAAATTCTTTGGGTGTTCCCAAGTGAGAAACCAGTATCGTTCAAGGATTAGTAACCATAGTAAAAAAGCGATGATCAGAATTAAATAGAGAACTGGGCCACCTGCTGCTATGATGGCTTCAACTGAATCTAATCCATTAAATGCCCAATCCATATTACTTTGTTTGACCTAAAGCTAGACTCAAAGATTGCGCATGACGCGCGATATAACCTGTGCTTTGTTCTTCCAATATTTTCATCAGGCGACGACTGCGGTTGCTAACCATACTGTGGCACAGGATAAGCGGTACGGCGACAATCAAGCCCAGCATTGTGGTTACCAATGCTTCAGAGATTCCACCAGCCATGAGCTTAGGATCACCCGTTCCAAAAAGTGTGATGGCCTGAAAAGTTTGGATCATACCGATTACCGTGCCCAGCAAGCCGAGCAACGGTGCAACAGCGGCTAAAACTTTAATCGATGTGATACCTCTCTCTAATGGAGGCATGTTACGCAAAATCTCTTCATCCAGTTTGAGTTCCAGGGCTTCAACATCCAAATCGCGATGTTGCTGAAATACGTTAAGTACCCGGCCCAATGGATTTTTGGTATCTGCCTTGTCAGCGGTTAGTTGTTTATTAACTCGACGACTAATCCAGAAAAGGTGGAGCAATCTTTCAATGGCGATTAATAATCCGATTGCGCCTAAGGCGAGAATGACATAACCGACATAACCTCCCTGATCCACTCTTTCCTGAATACTTGGGCTTTGAGTGAGTAAAGAGAGAATTGCGCCACGTGATGGATCGATGGATATTGGAGAAAAACCGGTAGGGCCTCCGTTAAAAGTACTTAACATATTAGTGTGTGGGCCAGCCGGGTTGCGACTGATTTCTACAAAACCAGGCTGACTTATCTGGGTAACCAGATATTTGTCATCATAAAAGGCGTTGAAATTGCCAACCCGCGTGACGGTTCTATCGACTTCTTCACCGAGCAGGTTAATGACCGGGGCAGAATATTTTGTGACTTGTGCCGAAGCTGTCATTTCCCGCTGTAGTTCAAACCAAAGTCCCGATAATTGATTTACATCCGGTAACGTTTTGCCTTTTGCCAAGCTGTCAACCACCGCGATACGTTCAGGAAATTGTGGCGTAATAAATGAGTTTTCAAATTTTGCACGCGCATCACCGGAGACTTGTTTAACCACACCGAAAAGCTCGCCAAGATTACCTGACTGTTCTTTGAGTTGCGTTTTCAATTGTGCAATGCTTTTTTCGTTTTTATTAAATTGAGCTGTTAGTTTTTTGCTTAATGCATTGGTTTTATTCAGGTCATTTTTTGCCTGCTTGAGTAGTCTGTTTTGTTTCTTTTTCTGTTGTGAAAACGTTGCTAGTCGTTCACTGAAAATCTCATTTTCTTTTTTTTCGAAATTTTTAATGTTATCCAACAAAGCGGAAAGTGATTCAGCTGTTTTTACGGTTGTGATTGGCGCGTCTTCAGCGAAAACAGCTGATATTGTTGATATGCATGACACTAGCATTATGTAAAATACTAACGATTTCATAGTGAACCTCCCGTAAGCTTAACGGGGATGGTCAGCAAATCTGGTGCTGTCTGCTTGCGCGCGATTTTCAAACCTTTCTGTACGAACGAAAAATATTCTGAGGATAATGCTTGCCACTGCTTTGACGATGAATCCCAAAATCCCATGGATTGATTATTACGAGTTTTATAAATTAGTGCGACTCTTCCTACACGTAGCATCTCGACATTTAGCGATTTGCCATCCAGTTCCAATGTTTGCTCATAGGCTTCAATGGTATTGCCATAATCCACTTCAATCATATAGGCTTCGAGAATGCGACGGTATTTTTCAGAGATGGTGACGTCAGCCCTGCTCATCATCGCATTGAGTTCTCGAATTCTTCGGCTTCTTTCAATGGGTAGGAAAGGGATATCAAGTTCTAAAAAAAGCGCAAGACCTTCAACCATACTATCCATTAAGGGGATAATATCACGATGCGTGTTCTGAAGTTCTGCACTCTGCAATTGAAGAGAGGCAATCTCATCGGTTTGGGATTTTATTAAGCTTTGTAATTGTTGATTATATCTATTGATACTTTCAGTTTTTTGAATGAGTTTTCGATATTCAGTCACTTTTGCATCAGTTTCTTCAGCCAACTTATTTATCGAAGATTGAGTAGCGGCAGCATTATTGTTAACGCGATCTAATATTGCGTGGCTCTGTTTCATTTCATCAGCATGAAGTGTGGTGTATAGCGATAAAAAGCTGATAGAAATTAATAATTGAAAGTACTTCACAAATTACTCCGTTACAACAGTTGAGTGTTTGGATTGAGTTGATGTTGGCCTGAAAATCCGGATGAATGGTGAGAGCCATTGACTAGTTAATGTGTGTTCACCGCTGTTCGCACAACCAAACACAACAACTTCTTTTTTATCGGGTAGATACAAACTGCTAAATAGACGATCCCAAAGAGAAAAGCAAGAACCAAAATTTTTGTCATGGTGTTGCTTTAGTTCACTGTGGTGGATTTGATGCATAGATGGACTAATGAAATAATGCTCAAGTCGGCCGAATGAAAAGGGGATATGTGAATGCCTTAAGTTGGCGCCCAATGCATTAAACAAAAAGCCTAATAGATCGACACCCAAAATTTCCAGTGCCGATAATTGTCCGGGAAACAGGTAGACAAATATGCCGGTAACAAAACCTATGATCAATACAGATCCCATGCGAGAAATAATTATCTCTACGGGATGAGAGCGATATAAGGTAAAAGGTGTTAAAACTTCTGCGCTGTGGTGGACTTTGTGAAACTCCCACAAAAAGGGAATTTTGTGGTAACAACGATGTAAAAAGAACCGGTTGAAGTCTTCAACAAAAAATACAGTTATTGTAAATAATAAAACAATAGCCCAATAGGGGAGCAGTTGATTGTCAATCGCCCCGAACTCCGTTCGGAATCCGCTGGAAACCCAAACAATGATGCTAAGTTTGGTGACAATAATCGGCACAATAAATGTCGTCGTTAATGCCGAGTTGGCAAAAAGCAGCTTGAAATCCAGTTTTGATGATTTATGTAACCAAACATCTTTTTTAAAGAAATATTTTAAAAAACCGGAGAATGAAACTCTATTATTGTTTGTGACATAAACAAAAAATGCCATCAACATAGCAACCAATAGAAATCCCACAAACACCCGACGTGAGGGATCTAATGGATAGAGAAACGGATTAATTAACCCGTTTGTCAATTCGTGTATGACGTGGCTGATATCCATCAAACACTAAAATCCATATTTTACACTTGCCATCAATGTTCGAGGTTTATTAGGTCGTGCACCTAATGGTCTTCGAGACACAATACTAACTTCATCCAGTAGATTGTCTATCGCAATCTGAAACTTCAAGGATTTTGTGAATTGGTAGGCAGATGTGAAATCTACAATATAATATGCGGGTGTATGATCGACATTGTTTATATTACCCTGACTAGCCGCTTCACGCATTTCGCTAGTGTATTTGGTGGCAAGCGAGAAATCCCATTTTTCTTTGCTCAAACCTAAAGCAATGCGTAACTGGTGTTGTGGTAAATAGGGGAGTTCATCACCGTCAACAACATCCCCCCATTGGGAAAAGCCTGAAGGGAATGAGTCTTGAAAAGCGGATTCAGTAAACGTGTAGGTTAATCCAATGGGTAGCTCCCATCCGCCGACGCTGGTGGAATAATTGCTCGATACTTCTGCACCGATAATATCAACTCTTCCACCATTAAACTCATCGCCGACATTACAATCCACATCACTAACACGACAGCGACCGATTAAATTGCTGTAGCGATTGTAGAAACCAATAACTTCGGCGTTGAAAAACCCCTGCTGGTATCTGAAACCCATCTCGGTATTAATCGACTCTTCCGGATCAACATCATCAACTGCAGAAGGACCATTGGGTGCAAATCCTTTGTTGATGCCCATCAATAGCCCAAGGTTTTCGTTATATTGATAAAACGCGCCAACGCCAGGAATGAGTACCGAAGTATAATCAACATTGTTGTTGCTGGAAATTAGGTCGTCTTTATGTGTATTTCGAATTCGTTCACCACGAAGTCCAGCAGTAATCGTCCATTCATCAAGAAAGATTTTATCTTTAACGAAGAGTGCAAGTGCATAACTTTTGTCAGTGTTTTTAAGGCGAGGAGAGCGATCAATGTTATCGGCAACAAGGTTGCCACCGATCATCTCATACGTCTTTACCGTGTGATTTCTATCGACATAATCGTTATGCAATCGCAAGCCAGCTTCTATCTCATGTATTGCAGCACCTCGCATCAAATCAAAATTTGCAGTAAGTTCAATGCCTCGCGACACGTATTCACGATTATTGTCAGTGACATCCAGCTTTTGTAGCTCTGTACCATTTGAGTCAGCTGCACCTGTTAACAAGTCATAATATTTTACTTCACCAAAACCCGTTGGATTCTTCAACACTTCACTCACAGAGAATGTAGCATTTGCAGATGCGTCCTCTGGGGTATCTGTGTTGCGACGAAAATCTTCGAATTTATTCCAGGATCTAGCAAAGTTGTTCTGATAAACGCGAGTTGTCAGGTTGATATTATTAGTTAGCTCAATAAAATGTGTGGCATGCAGTTGTTGATGGTCTGTCACCACTTTGTCAAGCTGACTGGCAGCGTAACGGCGATAAGGCGTTGCATCAAAATCAGCATCGGTTAAACCTAAATAGGTTTCGTCAGATTCTTCATCGGCATAACCCAGTTTTACATCGAAACGCTGGTAATATTTACTCGCAGCTGGAGACGTATAGCGAAACTTTAGATTAATATCATTACGCAGGAACCCGGTTTCACCGCTACCATCCAGTTCTTTAAAACCCTCGCTACCATAGCTGAGTGCTTCTGCAAGCCAGCCGAAATTACCGTGAGTATCTCCCACATTTGCCTGTAGCTTATGAAATTGGAATGAACCACCCATTGCTTCCACTTCGCCTTGAAATTCTTCCGGGACGCTTGCGGTGATCATATTTATAGCGCCACCTACGGTGTTGGGGCCATATTTTATGGAAACTGGGCCTTTGAAAACTTCCACGCCTTCCATCCTGGCAACATTAGGGAAGTAGTAAGCAGCAGGTGCAGAGTAGGGCGCCGGACCGATTAAAATGCCGTCTTCCATGATTGAAATTTTTTGACTGCGTTCAGCGGGAGCTCCACGCATTCCAATATTAGGTCGCAGCCCATAACCGTCTTCTGTGCGCATATAAACACCAGGCACTGAACCAAGCACACGATGGATATCGGTGTAATCGAATTTTTCCAATTCTGTTTTATCAAGCAGGTGGGCTGACCCAGGAGTGGTTTGGATCTCTTCCTGTCCCCCGGTTACAAAAATTTCATCTAGTTTGTTTTCGTTAGATGGAATTTTATCTTCTGCTACCGCTAAGGAAGATATTGATAGTCCTATGCTGATTGCAATCGTAATTTGTTTTTTTGTGGTAAACATTATTTTTACTACATTATTAAGATTAGTCATTATCGCCTTCAACTCGACTTGGCAATTGCAAGCTGATGACGGTTAAAAAATCACCTTTCAATTGATCATTGATGCGTTTTAATTTCCCATGAATTTGGCAGGAAAACAGGTTGCTTGCTGTATCGGGATTACTGGATGCGTTAGTACACTCTGTCTCTGTTTCTGTTGAGTTAATACTATTGATATTGGATACGAATGAACCATCAATATTGTTGATCAACTCAATGAGTGAATCTACGTCTTCGAGTATTTGCGTAGAAATTTCGGGAAAATTCTTGGTGAACAGTAAGTCGTCGAAGGAAAAAACAGTGGATGATGTATCAGCACTGCCAGTAAAAATCGATCTAAACCCGATCAGATTGTTTTTAATATTTTGTAGACTGTTATCGCTTTGGAAAGATTCGATATCTTCCGGGCAATTAATCGCGTCACATTCAGTGGATATTCCCGTGGGGATGGCAATTTTAGTATCTTTTACGTTACTTTCAATATGAAAAAGCGCATCCGAAAGTGCGTTAAGTGCGGCATCCTGTGAATCGAAAGCGCCTTGCTCTCCACCGGAGTTTAATAATTTTTCGCGGTAGTTGTCACCATCAGCTAACCAGCTATTTAGCAATTGCTGTGCATTATTCGCGATATCGCTGGTAACAATTTTTGCATAATTACAGCGCGCAGTTTTTCGTTCTTGTTCACTACGATTGTTCCAGTTTTGTGTTTCAATAATTTGACTCGGGCAGGAGTGGCTAAGATTATTGTTGAAGAGTAAGTATTCTAAGGTATCTAAACCACGGCCTTGATGAGCTGCGGTCTCGATATCTATGGCTGTTTCAGCTAACACAACGTTTCTATCAACAGTGCAACTACTCACAAATTCAGGCCAGGAATAGATACGATTTCGTAAGTTAAAACTGTTATCAGTAATTGGGCCAATTTGAAAGGCCTCCGCTTGTTGCCAGGTAGCCATGGTCTCTTTCCATGTCTGTTGTGCAGCGGCTAGTGTTGTTGTTTCTGTATCCGAACCAATGGCATCACAGTAGCTATCTATGACATTTGTCTCATTTGTCCAACGTTTGGTCTGATCGACAAATGTTTGGTAGGCCGGAATAATGACGTTATCAGTGACAGCGGTGAGTAGTACGGTATGATTTGAATCATCGCCTTCACTTTTATTGCCTGGCTGTTCTCCAGATGGAGAGTTAAGACAGCCATTAAGACTGGTAACAGCGACAAAAGCTGAAACAATAACTTTTGTTTTAGCGTATCTATATTTCTTGTAGTTATTTCTCATAGTCATATTACTTACTGCAATTTAAGTTAAAAAGGCGGCATATAAGTTATGCCGCAATCGTTTTATTTTCGGGATTTAATTATTATAATGAGGAGTTCCTCTTTACCAATCTTCTGCGTTATTGTTAGTAAACTGATAAGTATCACGCAGTGTGTCTCTCGCGGTGATTAAGTCTGCTTGATACTGGGCAATACCCCCTGTAAAAGCAACACCGTTCTGTGTGCCGTCAGCAAGTACCGGTGCATCACCCATAAGTGTTAATACTTGTTTCAGCTTATCTAGTGCCGCACTATTTTCACGAAAAGGAGAGTCGGGATTGAATTGAAGCCCTAATGCAAATCCTTTCATCTCACTCCAGTGCTTTGCATGATCTTTATATGCAGCAAGACTTGAATAGGAGTTATCAGTGGTGAATGCATTCATGTCATCAATGACTCCATTGATATAGTGAACAACAGTAGCAGCAACACATTTTTCCCAAGTGGTAGACACCCTTAACGCTGCTTGTTGTAAATCAGCCAATTCATCTGCTGTTAAAGTTTCACCACTATTCAGTATTGCTCTACCTGCCAAGAATGCATCAAATGCCTCTTTAGTGAAATCTGTTGGGTCTGTTGCCTTTCTGTCACGTTTTGCACAATTACTAGAATTTCCGAGATTAACCTCTGAACGAATGTCAATTAGGCCATCTCCATTGGCATCGTTATAACCCGCGGAAAATTCCTCACGACCGCCTTTGGCTGCAATTTCATCGTCGGTAAAATCGTTATAATTTCTTGCGGCACCGAAGTAACCAAATGCTTCATCCCACTTGTGCTGGAGCGTTGTGTAAGGTTTTCCTGTTGCATCGGGTTCAATGTTGTCAGCACTAAAATCAGTTTTTAGATAATCGCCAGTACCTTGAGAATAGGTGATAGCGCCTAGTAGAAATTTTTGAACCAGTTGTGAGTAATCATGACCCGTGTTGGATATGTAAACTTTATCGATAGCTGTACTGCCGCCACCCGTTAGAGAAATTTGATCAGTCGACTCGTCGGTCGCCATTGCGTCGATTTGAGAAAAGAAATAATCAACCAACTCCACGGGAGTGGGTGTCGCATCCAAACCTTCGTTCCAGCCAAAGAATTCATCATCAATAAGTACTGGATCTTCCCCCGCAATTTTTCCGATTAAATTTTTCCCTGAGCTGATGTCCCCATAGCTAGGGCCTGGGGTGATAGACTCATCGTCAATACTGTATAGGTAATTCAAAGTGTCAGATGAGCTACCATCATAACTGAAGAAAAAATTTAGATCGGTAGCTACGTCGCGTGTCGCGTCATCGGATAGTGATTTAATCGTTGATGTCAGATCACTAATTAGTATGTGGCGTTTTGTTTGTCCCGTATAAGAGACACTTTGTTCGCCTTCATTGAGCGAGCTGTCAAACGAATAAGTGGTGGGAACGGTTAATTCTACTTTGTCGGGATTAGTTGCGTTTTCAGAGTCGTCGTTACAGGCGACCAAACTTAGCGACAACGGCGCGAGTAGAAAAATTCTAGCTGATTTCATAATGACACATCCTCAGGATTTGGTTTTTTAAATACTTGCTGGCTAAAACCTGAAAAGGTGTGGCTGGCTAATTAGATATGCGAATGATAATGATTCGCAATAACTATGTCAATACCTTAGTTAATCAAGCTTTAAACATTCAAGATACCGAGGAAAATGGCTACAAATTAGAAGATAGTGTGTTATTGACTAATAATTATTCTCAATTCATATCAGTTAAGGGGGTAAATTGTATTGTGGGCAAAATAGTTGTAGATAAGGAGGAAAAAATACTTGCAAATGCAAATCATTCTCATTATCATTTCTGAAACGAGATAGTGATTATACCCAGCACAGTCCGAATGTAGAGTTTCTAAATTTCTCACCGGGGCTTAGCCAGGCGGTTACAGTTATTTAGAAAATAAAGGAGAGTTATCGATGGCTTATATGATCGATGCCCGGCTAGAGCGAGGAGCACCTTCATTGACATTAATTGACTCAGTGACAGGTAAGGAGCGCTTATATTGGCGGAGCGATAGTGCGATCAATGTCGAGCGGGATTGGCTGGGATTGTTTAAACGGTTGGTATTGCTCTCTTGCGCCGACCAACTCAGTTTAGTGCAACGGACCAAGTCTCCGCAGATTGGCGAGGAATGTCTGGAGTGCGCGGTTTGTATAGATCAAGATTCATCTTTACCTGCCCAAGATGAGACTATGTTCGCTAGCGGATACGATAGCGATGTGGTTTCCCTGCGAGAGTGGTGTGACAAAAAAAACAGAATAAATCGAGTTAGCGAATGAATATTAGAGAAGTATCCAAAAATCCTTCCCCTGAAACTGAGGGTACGTCGGATTCAACTGAACGCGAAAATCCCCGTATTAATCGGGTAACCAGTGATGCATTGCTGGCGAAGAGGCGCGAACTTATCATAGAACATTGTGGTGAGGAATATCGTTTAAGGATAACGAGTAAAGGTAAATTGATTCTTACAAAATAACTTTGAGCGCCTCCGGGCGCTAAGATAAGCCAGCCCCCCAGCCTCCAGGCATAGGTAGCCAGCCGATCATCTTTTTTAGTTTAGGCATTTTTGTTAATGGAGGTTTTTTTATGTCTGTCGAATGTAGGCGCGTATCACTGTTGCTGGTACATCTATAGTCTACAGGACAACCACAAGATTTGTCCCAACTACCGCGTCTTCGCGGTCGATACTAGTTCGGCTCAATACACACTATGGATTCTCAGTTTCTATGACGAGGCCGGCACACGCGGCGTGATCACGATTCGTTACCAGGAACTGTAAAAAGTTATGTCCCGGCTCCTCAGTTCTACTCTGTGCGACCTCCCAACCTCCCGTAAGGGGTTGTACAGAAACCCACCCCAAAATGATGTGTGGGGAGCCGGGCTTTATATTACGGCAACGCAAGGAGAAAGATACTATGAATATCGCAACAACCGAGGCGCTGATGTACCAGGTTTCAGGATTATCGCAACCGCCGGTTTTACTGATAATCACCCTGCTTTTTTTCTATACTTGTTTTGTTTTCGGGAATTTTACCGGGCAGTATCTTCAGAGAAAGCGCAACAGCTGCCATTATCATCGGGCGATCGGTTCATTGGTTGGTGATGTTCTTGCGATGCGGTCCCGGCCAGTGAAAGGATATCGGCTCTTCAATCACTATCAAGGCCACATTAGCAAAACGGTATCGGATCTTGAACTTTTTGCGCTTAAAGAACTTAAAAAGCAGCGTATTGTTACCCGCGTGGTGCCGATTTTCCCAGAGCGGTTAAGCCGCTCTAGGAAATGCTGACAGGTTATTACATCTGTGACTGTAAGTAGTTCTGCAAACCGATTTTATCGATCAGCCCCAGTTGTTTTTCAAGCCAATAGGCATGATCTTCTTCAGTATCGGCCAACATCGCCTCAAGGATCTCCCGGGTTTGATAATCTTGTTCTTGCTCGCAACAGCTAATAGCTTTTCGTAAATCGGTGATCACTATGCGTTCCAGTGCAAGGTCATTTTTCAGCATCTCAGGTACATCTTTGCCTATGTTTAATGGACTACGTATAGCAAGGTTAGGGGTACCTTCTAAAAATAATATGCGTTTGATCAAGTGATCAGCATGTTGTTTTTCGTCATCCATCTCATGATCAATGCGCTCATAAAGTTTGGATAAGCCCCAGTCGTCAAACATACGCGAATGAATGAAGTACTGATCCATGGCGGTGAGTTCACCGGCGAGGAGCTCATTGAGGGTGTCGATAATCTTGTTATTTCCTTTCATTGTTTTTGCTCCTTACATCATTGTCTGCAGGTAGTTTTCAATGCCTACCTTGTCGATCAGTGTGAGTTGAGTCTCTAACCAGTCCAGGTGTTCTTCAGTGTGTTCCAGTATATCTTCCAGCAGCTCGCGGCTGACAAAATCAGTGGACGACTCACAGTGGGTGATACTTTTTACCAATTCTTCCCGCATATCTATCACAAGCTTCAGATCACTTTGCAGCATTTCTTGGCTATCTTCACCAATCAGTAGTTTGCCTAGATCCTGCAGGTTGGGTAAACCTTCCAGAAAGAGAACACGCTCAATCAGATCATCGGCTTGCTTCATTGCTTTGATGGACGCTTTGTAAGTATGCTCGTTTAAACTGCCTAATCCCCAGTTTTTATACATGCGGGCATGGAGGAAAAATTGGTTGGTGGCGGTCAGTTCATTCTTCAACACGCGGTTGAGAAGTTTTATTGTAGGTTTGTCGCCTTTCATTTCTGACTCCTTCTGTTGTTCAATCGAGAGAAGAGATAGCTGGCTATCCTAGTTGGAGTGGCTGGCGGGTAACGATACAGACTCAGTCTAAGGTATCATTACAAATTATTGGTTTTAAGGCGGGCTGTGTCAATCTTAATTAATGAGTTGTGGTTGAAAATCAATCTTATTAATTTATCGATCAGGCGAAATTGACTTCTTTATCTATCTAGTATCCTTGCAGGATTTCTCAGCGGATGGGAAATATATTAGTTATCGTCGAGTAAATGTTTACCTAGTAGTGGAAAATAGTAATGGGAAAACGTCTGAAGAGGTAGTGGGTGGCATTTTTTTAGGGCATGATAACCGATCGGCAGTACATGCTGAGTGTTCTTTAAGTATTTTTTTGGCGCAACGGCCGCATTGACCACATTGGCTGGCGACGCCTAGTTCACTACGCAGATCACGTAAGGAATTTGCCCCTTCTGAAATCGCAATTTTAATCTGTTTGTCTGTAACTTGTTCGCAAATGCATATATACATAATTAAACCACCAATATGCTGTTAATGATTGAGTTTATAGTAAAACATGAATGATAATGATTATCAATACCATTATCGACTTGGTTTTGAATTTCTTGAATCGAGGAGCCTGTCGGACTTACGAGGTGATCAAAATTTTATCGTGTTTAGGAGCGATAAGTGAAAAGACTTTCAGATTTATTGATAGCTGCATAAATCCAGATTTATAGTTTTACCTCAATCGGTTTTACTTTCCATATCTCTTCGCAATACTCTTTTACCGCGCGGTCTGAAGAAAATTTACCCATGCGAGCAACATTAAGTATGGACATGCGTGACCATAGTTTTTCATCTCGATAGGTCTCTTCTACTTTTTGCTGGCATTGAATGTACTGTTCGTAATCCGCTAGTAACATAAAAGAATCATGTTCGAGCAGTGAATGGGTAAGTGGGTGATATAGCTCGTGATCACCATGTGCAAATAGGCCGGAGTCTATAAGATCCATGACAGCTTTTAACTCAGCGTTGTTTTCGTAATAATTTTTCGGATTATATCCATTGTCTCTAAGATCGTTTAGTTCGCTCGCAGTGTTACCAAATAGAAAAAAATTCTCGTGGCCTACTGCATCACGAATTTCAATATTGGCCCCATCCAGTGTACCAATTGTTAGTGCGCCATTGAGTGAAAATTTCATGTTGCCTGTACCCGAAGCTTCTTTACCTGCGGTGGAAATCTGCTCTGATAGGTCAGCAGCCGGATAAATATATTGCGCGTTTTTCACATTAAAATTGGGCATAAAGAAAATTTTCAGTCGATCTTTTACTGCGGGATCACGATTAACAACGGCACCAACTTCATTGATCAATTTTATAATGAGTTTAGCCATAGTATAACCGGGTGCTGTTTTTCCAGAAAACACAAAGGTTCGAGGTACTATATCCAGATTTGGATTGTCTTTGATTCGGTTATAGAGGGTAATAATATATAAAACATTTAATAACTGGCGTTTGTATTCGTGTATACGCTTGGCTTGAATGTCAAATAGTGTGTGAGGATCTACGATAAAATCACTCTGTTGTAAAATAAACTGAGCAAGATTTTCTTTTGCGGAACATTTAACAGCACGCCACTCCAATTGGAAATCAATATCGTCAGCAAATGCTTGCAGATTTTCGAGTTCAGTTAGATTAGTGACCCAACCCTCACCGATCTTTGCTGTAATTAAAGAAGCAAGTTTTTGGTTGGCTAATCGCAAGAATCGTCTTGGTGTAATACCGTTAGTGATGTTCTTAATTTTATTCGGCCATAAATCATTAAAGTTACTCAACATACCGTCTTTTAGTAGTTGAGTATGCAATTTTGCAACACCGTTTATTGCATGACTACCGACACAGGCAAGGTTCGCCATGCGTATATGTTTGCCGCCGGTCTCTCCAATAATGGAAAGTGAGGCCAAATGACTTTCATCACCGCGATAACGTATTCGTACATCATCAAGAAATCGTTGATTGATTTGGTAGATGATCTCCAAATGTCTGGGCAGCACTTCCTTGATCATCTTTAAGGACCAGGTTTCGATGGCTTCAGGCAGTAAGGTATGGTTTGTATATGAAAAAGATTGTTGTGTTATAGTCCATGCTTTATTCCAATCCATACAGTGTTCATCCACAAACAATCGCATGAGTTCCGGTATTGCAATTGCTGGGTGAGTATCGTTTAGTTGTACTGCATATTTTTTATGAAAAGTACTGAGATCATCGTTGTGATCCAAGAAAATACGAATCATATCTTGTAGCGAACAGCTTGCGAAAAAGTATTGCTGCTCTAGACGTAATCGTTTTCCATTTTCAAAATGATCGACAGGGTAGAGCACTTTAGATAACATTTCTGAATAGATTTTCTGTTTTACCGAGCCGAAATGATCGCCAACGTTAAATGCGTTCAAATCGAATGCTTCCGGTGCTTCTGCTTTCCATAATCTCAGCAGGTTTGCGTTATTAACCTCATAGCCAATAATTGCAGTATCGTAAGCAACGCCTTTAACAAGCCGATCAGGATTCCAGCGAACAAATTCACGACCTTCTGCATCAGTGTAGGGTTCGGTGCTACCACCGAATTTTACATTAAACGCAATTTTTTGCCGTGGTAACTCCCAGGGATTTCCGTTTAATAACCATTTATCGGTTTTTTCAACTTGCCATCCATTTACGATTTCTTGATTAAAAATTCCAAACTCATAACGAATGCCATAACCAATTGCTGGAATTTTCGAAGTCGCCAATGAGTCCATGTAACAGGCAGCCAGGCGGCCCAGGCCACCGTTGCCTAGTCCGGGCTCCTCTTCCTGGTTGAGGATTTGATTAAGATTAAGATCAAGTTCATCCAGTGCTTGTTCAACATTTTCCCATAAATTCAAGTTAACCAAATTATTTCCCAGATGCGGGCCAAGCAGAAATTCTGCAGAAAGATAACAGACGGTGCGGCTGCCACTGTCTTTATAAGTTTTAGCACTATGCAGCCAGCGATGGATTAAACGATCACGTACAGTATGCGCAACTGCAATATACCAATCATTGGGTGTTGCAGCATCGGGGAATCGACCTTGAAAATAAAATAAATTGTCGACAATGGCTTGCTTTAATATGTCAACACTAACACCCCGTCGACTATTGCTCCTTATATCACTCGCCAATAAAACGGCATCCTGCTCAGCTGTGCTCATATAATATTCCTAATAAGGCCATGACCAGTTGCGAACGTCAGGCATGTCTTCACCGTGTTTACGTATATAGAGTTTATGATCGACGAGTTTATCGCGCACATGTTGTTTTACATAGGAAGCACGTTGTCTAAGTTTGGGGACTCGATCTACAACATCGGCAACCAGATGGAATCGATCAAGATCATTCATAACAACCATATCGAAAGGTGTTGATGTTGTGCCTTCTTCCTTGTAGCCGCGAACATGAATATTGTGATGGTTTGTGCGACGATATGTAAGTCGGTGAATCAACCAGGGATAACCATGATAGGCGAAAATAACAGGTTTATCCATTGTGAATATATCATCGAAATCTCGATTTTTCAGACCATGAGGATGTTCCTCTTTGGGTTGCAGTGTCATGAGATCAACAACATTCACTACACGTATTTTCAAATCAGGAATTTGCTGACGAAGAATATCAACCGCTGCCAGGGTTTCTAATGTGGGAACGTCACCAGCACAAGCCATAATTACATCTGGGTCTCCATCACTGTCGTTAGAGGCCCATTCCCAGATGCCGATGCCATTCACGCAATGCTTTATTGCAGAATCGATATTTAACCATTGATGAGATAACTGCTTGCCAGCAACTATAACATTTATATTATTCCTACTTCGAAGGCAACGATCAGTAATCGCAAGTAAAGTATTTGTATCGGGTGGCAGATAAACACGAACAATATCTGATTTTTTATTCACAACATGATCGATAAAACCAGGATCTTGATGTGAAAAACCATTATGATCTTGTCGCCAAACATGTGACGATAAAAGATAATTCAAGGATGCAATAGGGCGACGCCATGCAATCTCCATAGATGTTGTTTTTAACCATTTGGCATGTTGATTCATCATCGAATCGATGATATGAATAAATGCCTCATAACAGTTAAAAAAACCGTGCCTGCCGGTGAGTAAGTAACCTTCCAGCCAACCCTGACAGGTATGCTCTGATAATATCTCCATCACTCTTCCATTGGCAGAGAGGTGGTCATCTTCTTCAATCACAGGATCGATCCATACACGATCAGTCACTTCAAAAACATTTCCCCAGCGATTGGATGCGGTTTCGTCAGGACCGAAAATTCGAAAATTTGCAGACGCCATATTTGCTTTCATAATATCGCGCAGAAATTTACCTTGTTCGCGCGTCGCTTCTGCCATCGTGTTCCCGGGTGAAGGAACGTCAACAGCATAATCACAAAAATCAGGTAAACGTAATTTTTTAAGGAGTATGCCGCCATTGGCGTGAGGATTATCACTCATACGGCGTTGTCCGCTTGGTGCAAGCGCTTGAAGCTCGGGGTTTAAAACTCCCTCTGTGGTAAATAGTTCATCAGGCCGATAGCCACGTAACCACTCTTCAAGCAAGGTGATGTGTTCAGGTTTTTCACGCATTTCAGAAAAAGGTACTTGATGCGAACGCCAAAAGTCTTCGGTTTTTTTACCATCGACAATTTTAGGCCCCGTCCAACCTTTGGGAGTGCGCATGATAATCATGGGCCACTGTGGTCGCTTTGTAATACCTAGTTCTCTTGCTTGTTGCTGAATCGCTCTAATTTTTACAAAACAGCTATCCATTGCTGCGGCCATTTGTTGGTGCATTTTTGCTGGATCAGAGCCTTCAACAAAGTAGGGTTTGTAACCGTAACCAATGAACAGTTTTTCTAACTCTTCATGTGGAATGCGGGAAAGTATTGTGGGATTTGCAATTTTGTAACCGTTGAGATGAAGAATGGGCAAAACTGCACCATCACGTTGTGGGTTGATAAATTTATTAGAGTGCCATGCGGTCGCCATAGGTCCTGTTTCTGCTTCACCATCACCAACAACACAGGCAGTAATAAGCTCAGGATTATCGAATACTGCGCCATAAGCATGAGAAAGTGCATAACCTAATTCACCGCCTTCATGGATCGAACCGGGAGTTTCCGGAGCAACATGGCTTGGTATGCCGCCAGGAAAAGAAAATTGTTTGAAAAGTCTTTTCATTCCCGATTCGTCTTGAGAAATATCTGGATAGTATTCGCTATAAGTCCCTTCCATCCAAACATTGGCGACGATTGCTGGTCCTCCATGGCCCGGCCCAGCAACATAGATGATGTTCAGATCTTGTTCTTTAATGATGCGATTCAAATGTACATAAATAAAATTTAAACCAGGTGTTGTGCCCCAGTGCCCAAGAAGCCGGGGTTTGATATGTTCTATTGTCAATGGCACTTTTAACAGCGGATTGTCGAGCAGGTAAATCTGACCTACCGAAAGATAGTTTGCAGCTCTCCAGTAGGCATCCATTTTTTCCAGCAACTCTGTTGATAATACTTGAGTATTTGATGAGTGTTCTTGGATTTCGATGTCCATTTGTGACTCCAGCATTGATTAATGTATCTCTATAAAGCGTAGTTGAAGGATGTGAAAGTTGCGTGACAAATTTCAGTCATTTTAAAAAAACCGCGGGCAGACTATTCATCAGGTTGCAACAATATTTTTGCTTGTTGAGCAATTTCTAATGCTTCATTTGTTGTCACTACGTAAATCGCTGTTTTGCTTTGCAGAGCATCGATTCGGAATATAGGGCTGACGATCTGTTGATCTTCCTCCTTCGCAAGGACAATTCCCAAAGCGCCCAGTCCGCTACAGCATAAGGTCCGTATTTTCGCATCATGCTCTCCGATTCCGCCGGTAAAGATTAATGCGTCGACTCCATCCAGTGTTGCGATATAAGCACCAATGTACTTTTTTATGCGGTAACAAAACATCGTAATGGCGAGTTGAGCTGCTTGATTGCCAGAACATGCCAGTTGATTGATTTCACGCATGTCACTTACACCACAAATGCCTTTTAAGCCGCTTTCATGATTAAGTCGCTCAGTGAGAGATTCTTCATCAAAACCGTTACGTAACAGATGCAACATGATTCCAGGGTCCATATCTCCACATCGACTGCCCATCATCAAACCTTCCAAAGGTGTCATTCCCATGGATGTGTCGATACACTGTCCATTAGCAACCGCAGCAATGCTGGCGCCGTTACCTAAATGTAATGAAATAAATTTTAATGATGCCAAAGGGCGATTCATTGCCTGTGCTGTTATTTTAGTGACATATTGATGCGAAATTCCGTGAAATCCAAACCGTCTGATCCCGAAATCTTCTTGTAGCTTTAACGGTAATGCATAGCGGTACGCATACTCTGGTAGCGTGGAATGAAACGCGGTGTCAAACACTGCAATATTTGGAATACTAGGAAAATTCTCCATTGAAAATTTTATTCCTAGAATATTAGCAGGATTATGAAGAGGTGCTAAAGAAATCATATCTTGCAGTTCATCTAACACGAGAGTTGAAAATTTGTTTAAATTTTCTGTTGTAATTATTTGACGGCAGGTGAATGTTTTCCAGGCTATCTTCCAATAAGAGATCCCAGGTTTGTCCTTCAAGCAACGAATATTTTATCGATGAACTACCGGCATTAATAACAAGTATAATCATAAAGCGTAATGTTCAGAGGTTGTAGCGGTCTCAAGTTAATTCATTGCACAGGATAACGCTTAAAGGTTTCACTTTTTCGTGAGTATCAATTTTCCTTGGCTGGTCATTCTCAGTCGATAATCTTCACCGTGGTGAACAATAATGACCTCTTCTTTACCTTCCATAAGTGTTTTGCTATCGATATGTTCAAGCGTAGCATCGTGATCAATTTGCACAATACCAACATTCGTGAAATAAGTTAATCTGTTATCTACATTTTTGGAATTCATTACTGAAAGCTTTCATTGTAAAAATCAATTCTCACTTCATTCCATAAGAGAAATTATAGGTTTTTTTTAGGCTTATATATACCCTTGGTGATTATATTTCGAACTAATTCTGCTTCTAGTCAATACCTTATATCGTGCTGAAAATTCTCTCAATAGATGGTGAGTTGTCTAGTAATTCTTCATGTGAGTTTGTAATACCGCCTAATATTGATACAATACGCCGCTTAGAATCGAACGTTATTCATTCAAACGCTTTCCGTCTTCATGGGTTCATGTGAGGATGATTAAATATTTAATAGGATTAATCGATAAATACGTTATATCGAAGGCATATAAAAAGAATAATTATTAAGCATTTCAGCTGACGAAACCACCTGATTTATCTAAGCTTTATTGTGGATATAACTCGCACAGCATGAAATATCCACATTAAATAAATCTGGAAGGTTAGGAATGGTACACCCCAAAACCATACGAGATGTGTATGGACAGCTTTATATCGTTTGTTGGTCAACTCAGCAATTCAGGTTTGGTGTAAATACTTCTGTTAAATTTTTAGGATTTGACTTTCTCAGATGACTCAACACACCACAAGATTTTTGGCGAAAGTTTTTAGCGGAACGTAGCACTGCATCACGTCTCACTTTTATGCGTGATGAGGATGTGCTTCACGAAATCAGCTCCTTGTTAAAACATGGAGCAATAAAAGTATTCCGAGTTCCTGCGCAGGCAATCGATCAGAAAACTGCACAACAACGCACATTCCAATGTGCTGACGATCACAAAAGCTATCAATTCTCTTATCTACCATTGAAATCTGCAGGAAGTCATCATCGCAAAAAACGATTTCAGAACGCGAACGCTGCTCGAAAATTTATTGAGGCGCTTGATATATCACCAACACGGCTTTTAACATTATGTAATATTTTGGCGCTGCCAATAGAGTCCACTCAGGCTCATCTATTAACACATGAAGGGTTGATCAAGGCGTTGAGTGAATCTTTGGTGGAAGGGAATATTGTTGTTACGCATCGACCTGTTACCGGCCCACCAACAATAGAAACCAAATCTTCATCGAATGACGAGAGCGCACGCAGTCAAAAAGCTAGGCGGCATGATGAACCGCTAACAACTCAAGTGGCTCCGGTGATTGCAAATGATGAAACCGAAAAAGTGCCCTTATGTCAGCGCAAGAGTTTGACAGTCAGTTGCAGCCATGGCCGAAGCGTGACTCTTGAACAGGGTGTAAAACACATGCCGACATTGGAAGTGGTTGCGTCTAGTGTGAAAGGAAAAAAATCAGATCTGATCACTTTGACCTCAGACATTGTTGATATTTGCGACAGCCATAAACACACTCATATCTTCACGACTAATGATGAGATTGATGTGACTCAGAAAGAGCTGGGGAAAATCAGTGAATTTAATGCTTTTGGTCAAGACCTCAAAATCCGCGATAATCCTATTAAATATGCCTGGCTACCTAGCATCAAACCAAAAACCTGCACTATCTATCCCGGCAGAACTTGCGATGAAAGCAAGATTGAAAATGTTGGTAGCGGTATTGTGCTCAATGTTTATCCAAAATTAGCCTGGGATTGGAAGGTAAGTTTAGGATATGGTAAAGATGCCTATACGTTTAATGAAGAAACGGAAGGTAGCTATAAAAATAATATCTCCAGTAAGCGTTTTGGAATAATCGGCAGTGTAAAACTCAAGCAAGATAATGAAACCTTCGAACTAAATAGTGAATTTAAAAAAGCTATTGATAGCACCGTCCAGCAAATTGACAGCATTACCGGTTTAGTCGATGGCATTGTCGGCAGATTTGATGAAGGTAAAAAACCTAAAGTTACCATCACCTGGCCCAACCTCAACCTTAGTTTAAAAACCGAACTCGCCGAAGGGAAAGATAATTATCGAACAATCGCTTTCGATTTCGGCATCAGTGCGG
>CALZJE010000048.1 GCA_945787715.1 uncultured Ectothiorhodospiraceae bacterium
AGTATACTCGCCATCAATCAGGTGCGGGGTGGAGCAGTTTGGTAGCTCGTCGGGCTCATAACCCGAAGGTCATCGGTTCAAATCCGGTCCCCGCTACCACTTAACTGAATTGATCTCTTCTTTTTTAGTATCTCTCTTTATATTCTTAATCCAGACAATTATTTCTTTTGTTAATAAGTTGGCTTACTCTATCGAGTGAAAATATTTTCGCGTTGAGTATTCCTGGTTGATAAGGTTTTATCAGGAAGTCATCACCGCCACTTTCGATACATTTTACGAGATCCTCTTCACGGTTTGCTGAGGTTAAAAAAAGTATGGGTACATATTTTTTTTCTGATTGTGACTTAATCTGAATGGCAGCTTGAAAACCGTCCATTTTCGGCATTAGTATTTCAAGTACAACAAGATCAAATTCATGGTTATTAAACTTCTCAACAGCTTCTTCCCCATTTGCAGCAATAGTAATAGTATGGCCAGAATCATTTAAGTCAAAAACAAGTTTTTCTTGAATCTGTTCATCATCACCGGCAAACAATATATTTAAAGGCCTGTTAACAAACAACGGTGTGACTTCTGTCGCAATATTTGGAGTGGTTTGTTGCGTATGTGTAATGCGTTGAGCAAGCCCTTTTATGGCAACTAAATGACTCCATAACTTATCGAGTTTATTGGATTCAATTTGTGAAGAATTTTCACTAATAGAGAGCAAGATTTTTTCGAATTCCCTGGTTTTTTTGCTGAGATCGTGGAACTCAAAGGTTCCAGTTGAGCCAATAAAGCTATGTGATTTGCGCTTTAATTCAAGAAGTGCAGGATGTAAATCTTTAGCTACGGAAAGTTGGGAATAGAGATTCTCTAGCTCAAGAATTAATGATGGAACTTTTTTTAAGTAACTGCTTTGAATTTCGCGTAATTTTTGCTCAGCAGTGACAGCAATTTGAGACATTCATATTTCTCCAGGTTTTAAATAGCATGCTCTAGTATTTTAACGACCATATAAGCTTTTATTTGATACACGTTTTTTGCGGGATCCCCAGCAATTTTCTTCACCGATAAAACTGAGTTTTTATATGTATTAAGTACCAACATGCAAGGACAATTCATCCAGCAAGTCACTGAATAAAAAATGGAAGGCGCTATGTAGAGTTATTTGTATGTCTATTAAGTAGTATTGTGTACGGAGGTAGGGTGGTTATTCTGTTGCTTCTTAGCAATGCGAGGGAACTTTGGATTAAGGGTGATGGTGTGTGAAACTCTTTTTTAACTTTTTTGTTCAGTAGCGGTATACACTTCTATGAAAAGTATTAAAGCCCCTCAAAAAAACTTAAGGGGCGACCACTGCATTTAATTTATTGTGTACTTATACAGCTAAGTTCTGCCTGCTTGTTGAGTTACGTCAACATAGACAGTGATACGATCCCCTGGTTGTAAGTATTTTTTGTTGTATAGTTTTCGATTCCATTTTTTTAAATCACTGATATCGACACTAAATTTTTGGGCTATTCGTGCTAAAGAGTCACCACGTCGTACTTTGTAATTCACTTTTTGTGTGGTTAGTTGTGAAGAGTGAGGTGAAAACGAAGCTCGATGAATTGCGCCATTCTTTTTCCATATGGTTAGCTTTTGTCCTGGGCGAAGCGTGTCTCGTGGTGCCATGCCATTCCATTTAGCTAAAGCGCGGTAGCCGATATCAAACTTACGTGATATTGACCAGAACGTATCTCCAGAGACTACACGGTAAGTAATTTTCTCTTTGCCTTTACGTCGAGTATTTTGCAACGCGAGTTGTCGTTGCTCTGCACTTAATGTATAGGATTTACCTTTTAATGAAGAGACAGGAATGATGAGATTTTGGTTCTCTCGAATTAAGTTACCACGAATATTGTTGAGATTTTTTATGAGTTTGACAGTTGTGTTGTACTTATCCGCAATTGAAAGCAGCGATTGTCCTTTCTTAATGCGATGGCGAACCCAGGCTAGGCGTTTATCTTTGGGAAGCTTGGCAAGGTTTTGTTCAAAATTTTCGACTTTTTCTATAGGCACCATCAATTTGTGGGGCCCTTTCGGATCTGTTGCCCAGCGGTTAAAGCCAGGATTCAGCACATAAAGATCTTCCAATGAAATTTCCGCGAGGTCTGCAGCAAGCGCCAGGTCAATTTGAGATCCCGTGTCAACTTCAGCCATGTAAGGTTTGTTCAATATGGGCTGAATGGAGAGGTTATATTTTTCTGGGTGAGCAATAATCTCGGCGATAGCCAATAGTTTTGGTACGTAACCTTCGGTTTCCCTAGGAAGGTCAAGTGACCAAAAATCAGTGTTTTTACCCTTGCGTTTGTTGCGTTTTATAGCCCTAGAAACTGTACCCCAACCGGAATTGTAGGCAGCAAGCGCTAATAGCCAATCGTTATTAAATGATCGATGCATGTCTTTTAGATATTTTATAGCAGCATGCGTTGAAGCCACCACATCTCGACGACCGTCGTACCACCAATTTTGTTTTAGACCGTATAGTTTTCCTGTTGATGGAATAAATTGCCATATTCCTGCTGCTCGGCCGTGTGAATATGCAAAAGGTTGAAACGCACTCTCAACAATGGGGAGTAAAGCAATTTCTAAGGGGATCCCCTCTTTTTCAGCTTCTTCAACAATAATATGGAGATATTTTTCTGCTCGTTTTGCTACCCGGTCAATGTATGCGGGATGTCGTTTATACCAATTTATGTTGGCGTCTATTCGTTGACGGGTTTGATGAGGGAGTGATAATCCGTTTCGAAGCCTTTGCCACAAATCTTCAGGTTCATTATGTGGGTAAAATATAACCGTGCCGTTTTTTGTAAAGTTGTGGGGAGCTGCTGCTTCATCAAATAGTGCGAACGGTAGTTCTCGTTGACCAGGTAGCTGACCCACAATTCGAGAAGTTCCTGAGTTTAATATTTCTTCTTCTGACTCGTTGGTCCACATAAATGGCTCAATATCAGGATTGATGTAGGAAATAAGAGCGGAATCTCTATTTTCTGGCGATATTTTTTCAAAATAATCACTTTCCACATCAAAATTAGCAGTAACGCCATGTGATTTTACTGAATTAGTTTGTAGATGTGTTTCTTGTGATAAGAAAGAAGTGGAGAGAATGTTCTGGGTGGCACACCCTGTAAAAAATAGACTGATAACGAAAATTGAGATACCTGGGACTGTTTTTTTAATATTCATTATTGCGAAAAAATTCCTTCATGAATTATCGTTTTCAATGATACGTTGTATTGCTAGGAAGCTGTAGCGGCTTCCAATATTTTATTAAATTGATATTGTCTGCATTGTTGAAGATAAGCATGCAAAACATTTACAATACCATAAATTGTTTTAGGTAGTTAGCAGCAATGCGCATGCCATCGAAATAGTATAACGGCAACTGATAATTTTACCTTTATTTTATTATTTTGAATGGCGAAAATAGAAGAGCTCTCTGACATTATTACGTTTTGATGAAACTTAGCAGACTGGAGAATAAGTGAGAAATAGCGATCGTAGTTTGAAAGCGAAAGAACTTGAAAAATATCGTGAATCTCAGTTGTGTCGCCATGAACTACGCACATGGTATCAAACACCGCTTGGCAAAGCACTCGCAGAAAAAGAAACTGAAGAGCTAGAGGCTGTTTTACCTTCTCTTTTTGGTTATCATCTGCTTCAGACATCGCTGCATATTGATTCATCCTACCTTGCTAAAAGCATGATTCGACATAAAATTATTGTCGATATTGATAATAAGAATCTTTCAGGATCGTTAAACATGCACTCTGATGCAAGCAATCTTGCTATTGCTTCAGATAGCATCGATGTGGCTATTTTACACCACACTCTAGACGTCGATATTGCGCCTCATCAAGTATTGCGAGAAGCGGATCGTGTTTTGGTGCCTGAAGGTAGAGTCATTATTTTAGGCTTCAATCCTTGGAGTAGCTGGGGAGTGCGGCATGTGGTGAATCTTTGTTACGGCCGATGCCCCTGGAAGTTACGATTTCTTAGCCCATCTCGTATTAAAGATTGGCTGGTGCTACTTGGTTTTGAAATTGAAGAGGTAAAAACATTTTTTTATCATCCACCTATTTCAAGTCCACTTTTGATTAAAAAAACTCCGACTTTCGAAAAAATGGGAAGCAAACTTTGGCCCGCATTCGGGGGGACTTATCTTTTGGTTGCGAGAAAACAGGTATCTACCTTGACTCAGATTCGTCCTCGTTGGTTTCTAAAACGAAGACCGAGTGTCACTCCCGGTTTTATTGAGACAAGAAGTGAAAAATAGATACCCATCACGAACAGACTTTCCTCTAAATTGCACGCTGCTCTTGTCACGTGGCGGCGTTAGGATTCCTTGCAATAAGCACACTATTACTCGACAACTGCTCCTGCGTTGTTCTACCTTTGACCATCCCTGGGTTCGTCTTCATCCTGCCTTGCCTCGAGACAAGGGTAACGCACACTTTTTCGGGAAAATTTATTCATGATGGGTATGGTAGAAATTTTCACCGATGGTGCATGTCGCGGAAATCCAGGCCCTGGAGGTTGGGGAGCTCTGCTGCGTTTAAATAGTGTTGAAAAAAAATTATCTGGTGCTGAGCCTGATACAACGAATAACCGCATGGAGATGACAGCAGTTATCGAAGCACTGGGTGCATTGACCAAACCGAGTAAGGTTAAACTGACCACCGATTCAAAATATGTCGTAGACGGGATTACCCAGTGGATAGTGAACTGGAAAAAAAGAGGTTGGAAAACCGCAAGCAAACAGCCGGTTAAGAATGTCGATCTTTGGCAAAAGCTTGATGAGCTTGCCCAAGGTCACGAAATATCCTGGCATTGGGTGAAAGGACATAGTGGACATACTGAAAATGAGCATGTCGATGAGCTGGCAAACCTTGCTATTGACAAAATGTTGGCACGATTATCCTAAAATCCACAGTTGAACAACCTGGACTGTGAGAACTTATGTGCAATACAGGTAATAGCGACTATCCAATTTGATGATACTTAGACGTTCAAGGAAAAAAATTCAAATGCACATATTTAAATTTAGCTCTCGTGGTCAACTAAGGAATTTAGGATTATGAGACAAATAGTTTTAGATACTGAAACAACCGGTTTGGAACCAAGCCAGGGACACAGAATTATTGAAATTGGTGCAGTAGAGATAATCAATCGTAAGCTGACCGGTAATCATTATCATCAATATTTACAACCCGATAGAGAAAGTGATGAAGAGGCCTTGCAAGTACATGGCATCACTTCAGAGTTTCTTGCTGATAAGCCGCGTTTTGAAAATATAGTCGAGGGATTTATGGACTATATAAACGGTGCTGAGTTAATTATTCATAATGCACCGTTTGATGTGGGTTTTATCAATAATGAGTTAAAATTATTAGGCACTAGCTGGGGCAAAGTTGAGGATGTGTGCACTATTCTCGATTCGTTGGTGCTTGCTCGAAGGATGCATCCTGGGCAGAAAAACAACCTGGATGCGTTGTGTAGACGCTACGATGTTAACAATACTCACCGAGAGTTACATGGCGCATTATTAGATTCGGAGATACTTGCTGACGTCTATTTAATGATGACCGGCGGGCAAGTGAAGCTCTCTCTTGGTGGTGAAGAGAGTAGTGGTGACGATGTGCAAGGTTCGGTAATCCGACGGCTAAGTGCTGATCGTAGACCGCTAAAAATCATTCGAGCAAATGATGATGAATTGTTTGAACATGAAAAACGCCTGAGTGCTATCGAAAAGGCATCAGGCGGAGTTTGTGTTTGGAAGCAATAGAGCCTAAACCTTGCATGTGCTCGCACACACTCAGCGCAGTTGTTGTTAGGTCTTATTGCACGTCTTCTTTTATATTCCAAGATTGTGTTGAAAAAATAAGTCGCGTGCTTTTGAATATCTAAATCGCAAACGCCTTGGATTCAATTCTTCAAATTAGGTCTTTGAGTTATTTTTCGTTGTAAATAGCATCGGTTTTTGCTGCCATAATGAAGTCATTCTCATGCAGTCCTTTGATTTTGTGGGTATAAAAAAGAACAGAGCAATACCCCCAGCCAAATGTGATATCTGCATGATGGCCCTCTGCCTCGCAGATTTCTCCTACCTTATTTGAAAACGCCATTGCTTCCACAAAATTTTTGAAGATATATTTTCGGCAAATTTTGCTCTCATTATCTAAAAACTCCCAATCCGGTGTTTCCTTGATCAAATTGTGGGCTTCTCCACTCTCTAGTGGTGGGCCGCCACGTTGGCAAGGAACACAGCTCTTATTCTCAAGCATAATCTCTCCATTAAAGTTTTAGTGTTATCAAACCGTTTCTTTAATGTACAGCAAACTATCAAGAACAAAAACGATTGGTTTGTTACGGAAATGGGGGTATTGAACCTAGAAAAATCAGTTGGACGCGAGATTAGAGTACAAACAATTGGTTTTTCTAGGTTGAAGTATTCAATTCTAATAAAGCGCTTGTTTCCAATGAATGGCTCAACGCAATTGATTTTAATTTGTGATCTATTAAGCCTCTCATTGCGGTTCTTAGAACATTCGGTATCGATAATATTATTATTGAAGTTAAAAAATGACACTCTTTGTTCTTTTTCAGCGCTAGCTGTCTTGTAGCAAGTTTGTCTTGCTGGGGGGTGTAATAATCCAAATTTGTTGACTTAGTGGGGAGCTTCATTTGGATTAATCGGTTATTAATTAAATATAAACAAAAAAAAATCCGATATTTTTAGTCATATTCAAGACATTGTATGTATCGATTTAGGAGATTAAGTTGGTTAAGGAAATCGCTCAGAAATTTCTGGATAAATTGTTCGTAAAATATACCTTACATTCGAATATAAATTCCCAATCCACATTTCAGTTTTCTGCTTATGCTGACTCAATCGATGCTTGTGCGATCAAAGTGGTTTTATTCTCTGATGACCTTGGGCCTGTTCTCATCGCTTTTGCCGCACATAATGGGCTAGATTTTGAAACGCTTGCTTCTGTAACAAAGAGAAAACTGACTTTGGATTCAGGGCAGAAAATTAAGAGTCAACTGAGAGGCTTTTCAATCCGTAATCTACCGCCTTTTGGAAGGTTGTTTAGTATCCCTATGATTGCAGACGAAGGATTGTTAGGTCATCAGCGTTATTTAATTGATATAGGCTTAGGTGACAGCTTTTTCGAAATTGACCGAAAAGGATTTTATACCCTTTTTCAAGGAGCGAAAAAACAAACCTTCACTCGTTCTTTACCTGAAAAAGGTGAAAAAAATGAGAAGCAATCACGAACTAACAAAGATACAGAAAACAAAGGTGAAAGAAAAACAGAAACAAACTCCTTATTAACGATGTCGGTTATTGAAGCGCAATTTAAAGAAGGAATTCGATTACCCGCTATGCCAGAAGTTGCGAGAAAATTGGTGATGATGAAGACATCAAACGGGTTTGAGTTAATTGACTTGGTTGATTTGATTGAATCTGATCCTGTGATTAGCGCAAAAATAATTGCATACTCAAGCAGCCCTTTTTTTTCATATCAAGGCAAACTCGATACAGTGCAAGAAGCGATTTATCATGTACTGGGGATCGAGTTAACACTCAACATTGCGTTAGCAATAGCATTAGGAGAACAATTTAAAGGTCCTCTTAAAGGGCCTGTTGGCGCTATGTCTGTTTGGAGGCAAGGTGTTTATGCGGCAGTTCTCGCGCAGTCTATTGCGTCGAAACTTCCAAACTCGACGCTTAAGCCAGGAACTGCATATCTTTATGGATTAATTCATAACATCGGTTTTTTGGCGCTCGGCCACATGTTTCCCAAAAAGTTTTCAACATTCAATAAATCTGTCGCTTTAAAACAAGAATTGCCACTCGAAATGCTTGAAAAACATGTGTTAGGTGTATCGCACACTAGTGTTGGTGCTTTGTTAATGAATGCCTGGGGGCTTCCTGGCCAATTTAAGCGTGTGGTAGAAAACCATCACAACGACAGTTATCAGGGAGCGGATGAAGAGTTAGTGCATATACTCGTATTGACCAATGTGTTATTAAAATCGATTCAAGTGGGTGATGCAAAAGATACTATGTTGCCGTTGCATCTTTTGGAAAAATATAATCTTAAAGAAAAAGAGCTCATGGATCTCGTAGAAATTGTACTTCAATGGCACGATAATTTGGATCATTTAGCTTCTCAGCTGGTCGCTTAAGTTTTTTCTTCTAGATTGATGTATTTACGCTGTTTCTTTCGTGTAAACTTATACCCCTCAATGACCTTAATGAGTTAAACAGATTATGATGAAAAATTCGCAAGATCTCATGAATGAGCTATCAACACTACGTGACTTTGTTCGTTATGGCGTCTCACTCTTTAATACAGAAGGTCTCTTTTTTGGTCATGGAGCAGATAATGCCTTGGACGAAGCAACCGCGCTTACCCTATATGCTTTGCATCTACCTCATGATCTCCCTGGACATTTTATGGATGCGGTACTCACCAGCGATGAAAAGTCAGATTTACTCGATTTGTTCGAACGTCGTGTAAAGGATCGAATACCTGCTGCTTATTTAATTCATGAAGCTTGGTTTGCAGGGCATAAATTTTATGTTGATGATAGAGTTCTGATTCCACGTTCTCCCATTGCAGAGTTAATAAATTCACAGTTTGAACCTTGGATTAATCCAGAAGAAGTGCATACTGTGCTTGATTTATGTACAGGTAGTGGTTGTATAGCAATTGCATGTGCCTATGCATTACCGGACGCGGATGTGGATGCCGTGGATATATCAAGCGATGCATTGTCAGTTGCAGAAATCAATGTGGATCGACATGAAATGAATGACCAGGTGTGTTTGATTAAATCTGATTTGTTCACTGGTTTAGAAAGAAAATGTTACGATCTGATTATTACCAACCCGCCTTATGTTGATGCGGGGGAAATGTCTGCACTTGCCGATGAATTCCGCCACGAGCCAGAATTGGGATTGGCTTCCGGGCACGATGGTTTGGATGCGATAAAAACGATATTGAATCAAGCGGCTGATTATTTGACCGAAGATGGTGTTTTGATAGCAGAAGTAGGCGCGAGCGAAGACGCTCTTATTGACCTGTATCCTGATGTGCCATTTTTCTGGTTTGATTTTGAATTTGGTGGAAGTGGGGTTTTTATGCTCACAAGAGAGCATCTGCTGCAATATTTTCGCACTTAACGAACACAGATGTTTCATGAGTATTACGTTTTCTCGCTTGCTCATTGATACCACCAATAATTTTCTTCGACAAACTGTATATGCTTTGCCTAAAGCATCTACGTTTGGTACTCTGATTTCCTACTTTCATGTAGGCGTCAATTTTAAAATTGTCTATTAAATTAAGTGCCTGCGTGGTAATCTCACAAATTTATGAAACATCCGAGCTAGAAAAACTGCCATAAAAATTGCTTCTTTGGTAGAATTCTACAACTTTTCATAATAACTTCGGTATTGCAATGTCAGGTAACTCTTTCGGAAAACTCTTCACGGTCACAACATTTGGTGAAAGCCATGGCTTAGCTTTAGGTGGAATAGTGGACGGTTGTCCGCCGGGATTAGAGTTGAGTGAAGATGATCTTCAAAAAGATTTAGATCGACGGAAACCCGGTACAAGTCGCCATACCACTCAACGTCGAGAGCAAGATCAGGTTAAAATTCTCTCAGGCGTTTTTGAAGGTAAAACGACAGGTACTCCCATAGGTTTGATCATCGAAAATACTGATCAACGTTCGAAAGACTACACCAATATAAAAGATACTTTTCGCCCGGGGCATGCAGATTATACCTATCAGCAAAAATACGGGGTTCGGGATTACCGAGGTGGTGGCCGTTCTTCAGCCAGGGAAACAGCCATTCGTGTAGCTGCTGGCGGAATCGCAAAAAAATATCTGCTCGATAACTTTGGCATTGAAATTCGTGGCTATCTGTTTCAAATTGGTCCCATCGAAGCAAAAAAACATGAGTGGGCAGATGTGGAGACGAATCCTTTTTTCTTCCCAAACAATGAGCAAGTGCCTGAGCTGGAAGCCTATATGGATGCGCTACGAAAAGAAGGTAATTCTATTGGGGCTCGAGTTAATGTGGTCGCTTCCAATGTTCCCCCCGGACTTGGAGAACCAATATTTGACCGATTAGATGCAGATGTGGCTCATGCAATGATGAGCATCAATGCAGTCAAAGGTGTTGAAATTGGTGCTGGTTTCGATTGCATTGAGCAAAAGGGAACCGAGCATCGTGACGAAATAACACCCGAAGGATTCCTCTCAAATAATGCCGGTGGAATTCTTGGGGGAATTTCGAGTGGACAAGATGTCGTTGTATCAATCGCTCTAAAAGCAACGTCTAGTTTGCGTTTACCCGGTAAAAGTGTCGATACATCTGGTAATTCTATTGAAGTTGTTACTCACGGACGCCATGATCCTTGTGTTGGTATTCGCGCAACACCCATTGCAGAAGCGATGTTGGCTATTGTTCTAATGGATCATCTGTTGCGCCATCGTGGACAAAACGCCGGTGTAATTTCCCAAACGCCAATTGTTCCCGCGAGTAAGCCATCCTAAATAATTAACTGATGTGACTCTTTATTGGCGATTATCAGGTTTCTATTTTTTCTATTTTGCGAGCATAGGAAGTTTAATTCCCTATCTTGGTCTCTATCTTCAATCTCACGAATATAGTGCAAAGCAGATATCAATGGTATTTGCCGTGATTATGGGGACCAAAATCATCGCTCCAAATATTTGGGGATGGATTGCCGATCACACTGGTAAACGAATGCGCATTGTGCGTATAGCTTCGATTCTCTCCTTATTTAGCTTTGTCGGAATATTCACTTCACAGGAATATCACTACTTGTTGTGGATTATGGTTGTGTTTAGCTTTTTCTGGAATGCGAATTTACCTCAGTTTGAAGCAGTAACACTCTCACATTTAGGGAAGGATACTCACAGATACAGTTCGATTCGTTTGTGGGGTTCGCTCGGTTTTGTCGTATTAGTGACAATATTGGGGGCGGCTTTTGAGTATTATTCAGTCGATTTATTGCCGATGGTTATTGTATTTTTACTAGCGGGAATTTGGGTGTTTAGTCTGCTTGTTCCTGATCATACTGTTCATCATTTTGAGAAAGACCAGATAAGCTTTAAGAAAAAACTGTTGACGCCAGAAGTGATGATTTTTTTTCTCATCTGCTTTTTATTGCAAGCTAGCCATGGTCCATACTATGCGTTCTATTCAATTTATTTGGAGCAAAACGAATATCCCCGAAGTTTGATTGGGCAGTTGTGGGCTTTAGGTGTGATTGCGGAAATTTTTATATTCATCATAATGCATAAGTTGCTCCCGAAATTCGGTGCTGCTGGTTTACTTATCGTTTGCTTGCTATTAACCGCTTTACGATGGTTTTTGATTGCTTACTATGTTGATTCATTCACGGTGATTTTATTTGCCCAATGTCTTCATGCGGCAAGCTTTGGGATATTTCACGCTGTTGCGATTCATCAAATTCACCGGTATTTTCCAGGAAAACTACAAGGACGGGGGCAAGCTTTATATTCAAGTCTCAGCTTTGGCGCTGGCGGCGCTTTTGGTGCGCTTTATAGCGGTTGGATCTGGGAAAGTTATGGCGCTACCTGGGCTTATAATGTAGCAGGGATGATTGGAGTCGCGGCTCTTTTATGTTCACTTCTCTATAGACAGTTGAGTACGCATCAAAGCAGCCTTAAATAATACTAATATAACAATAAAAATAAAATAGTTTTGCTTGTATGTGGTCGAGTAATTATTCAACGTTTCTTATTGAGCCGTAAATTGTGATCAATAATGAATCGAAATTAACTTGAAATTAATCTTTGCCTTCTTGGAAATTGCCGCTATAATCACGCTCCAAATTAAGTCGATGCGAAAGTGGCGGAATTGGTAGACGCGCTGGATTTAGGTTCCAGTGGGGCAACCCGTGAGAGTTCGAGTCTCTCCTTTCGTACCATATCTTCCACAGTGCTATACTGTATCCCAGGTTTTAATCGCTTCTTGTACGCTTCGTAAAATTAATAAAATTGAACACTAAATCGAGCGTGCACAAGGCTTACTATTAATTTCAAACTTATATTTCATGAGGTAAAATAATGCAGGTAACTGTTGAAGCCACTGAAGGCCTCGAAAAAAAAATCACTGTTGAAGTGCCTTCTAACCGAGTCAATGATGAAGTTAGTAAGCGTTTAAAATCTATGCAACCTAAGATTAAAATGCAGGGCTTCAGACCTGGCAAAGTTCCCATGTCTATTGTTGAAAAACGTTATCGTAATAGTGTCGTTCAAGAAGTAAGCAGCGAAGTAGTCAGCTCGACTTTTTATGAAGCTGTTGCCCAGGAAAATTTAAGCCCCGCCGGAATGCCTAAAATTGAAGCGCAAGAGAATACAGATGCCGGATTCAAGTACACGGCTGTATTTGAAGTCTATCCTGAAGTAAAGGTTGATGGTGTCGAAAATATTACTATTGAAAGAGACAATGCCGAGATAACAGAAGCAGATATTGACAATATGGTCGATAAACTGCGAAAGCAACGTACAGAGTGGGTGACAGTTGAGCGTGCGGCACAAGACGGCGACAAACTAACATGTGATTACAAAGGAACAATAGACGGCGAGAGTTTTGCAGGTGGAGAAGGTAGTGAACTACCTGTCACTATTGGTGCAAATGGAATGATTCCCGGTTTTGAAGAAGGGATGATTGGTGCAGAAATTGATAAAACGGTTGAGATGGATCTAACATTTCCCGAATCTTATGGAAGCGCTGAAGTTGCAGGTAAAGATGTGCACTTCAGTGTGACAGTGAAAAAAATAGAAGAGCCTAAACTACCTGAAATTAATAAAGAGTTTATCGAAATTTTCGGAATTGAAGATGGTGGCATTGAAGATTTTCGTAACGAATTAAAAAGTAATATGCTGCGCGAACTGGATCGTAAAGTGAAGTCAAAAGTTAAGCATAAAGTTATGGATGCGCTGCTCACTGCAAATGAAATAGACGTACCGAGTTCATTGGTTAGCTCAGAAAGTAATCGAATAGCTCAGCAAATGAATGAGCAAATGAAAATGAATCAAGCTGGAGCTGCGCAAGGAATGCAGTCTTTTGAGGGTAATCAGTTTAAAGAAGAAGCAAAGCGACGTGTTGCTTTAGGACTGCTGCTTGGTGAAATTGTTAAAGCTAATGAAATTAAGGTTTCTGCCGAGAAGGTTAAAGCTGAAATTGAGTTGATTGCTTCCACCTACGATGATCCAAAAGAAGTTGTTGGTTGGTACTATCAAGACAAAAAGAGAATTGGTGAAGTAGAATCGATGGTTCTAGAAGACCAAGTAGTTGACTGGGTCTTGGGGCGAGCTCAAGTCACTGATAATATGACTTCTTTCGATGAGGTGATGAAAGAATCTCGTTAATCCTAGAAAGATTAGTTAGATATGAGATTAGAGCGCGCCATTTTTTCTTGGTGTGCTGTATCTCATGGATCAACTGGTTTTTCTAGGTTAATCATGTTTTAAAAAGGATATTTGGATGACTGATATATACAACAAGGGCGCACAAAATGCGGAAATGAACCTCGTACCAATGGTTGTTGAGCAAACCGGTCGAGGCGAGCGAGCGTACGATATCTATTCGAGGCTATTAAAAGAGCGAGTTATCTTTCTTGTTGGTCAGGTAGAAGATCATATGGCTAATCTGGTTGTTGCGCAGCTATTGTTTTTGGAGTCCGAAAATCCAGATAAAGATATTTATCTTTATATTAACTCACCTGGTGGTTCTGTAAGTGCTGGTTTGGCGATATATGACACAATGCAATTTATAAAGCCCGATGTCAGTACGCTGTGTATTGGTCAGGCTGCCAGCATGGGAGCGTTTTTGCTCTGTGGTGGTGCTGCAGAAAAACGTTTTTGCCTACCCAATTCGAGAATGATGATCCATCAACCACTTGCCGGTTATCAGGGGCAAGCGGTTGATTTGGAAATACACACGAATGAAGTTTTAAAAACTCGAAGTAAGTTAAACTCTATTATGGCGAAACATACTGGTCAAGATATTGAATCAATTCAAAAAGATACTGATCGGGATAATTTCATGAGTGGAGAAGACGCTGTAAAATACGGATTAATTGATGCTGTGCTTGATGCAAGGCAAGACGTAGCAAGCTAAACTTCGGTATGATATAGGTAGACTATTTCTTAAAGTGTTAACTTTTATACAATTTTCGGCTTTAATAGTAGCATTGTTGCCCGAAGAACTGGTAAAGTATAAAAAATAATCGTAAAACAGCGTTAGCTACGAGGTGGATAAATGAGTGATGACAACAAGGATGGCAATGGAGATAAGCTCTTATATTGTTCGTTCTGTGGAAAAAGTCAGCATGAAGTCAGAAAGCTAATTGCCGGGCCTTCTGTATTTGTTTGTGATGAATGCGTTGAGTTATGTAATGACATTATTCGAGAAGAAGTTCAGGAGAAGTCAACTTCCGTTCACGGAAGCAAGCTGCCCACTCCTAAAGAGATTAACCAAGTTCTTGATGAATATGTTATTGGACAGGCGCGAGCGAAAAAAATCTTATCCGTCGCTGTTTATAATCATTATAAACGCTTGGATGCAGGTCTTAAGAAAGACGAAGTCGAATTATCAAAGAGTAATATCTTATTATTAGGGCCCACAGGTTCTGGTAAAACATTACTTGCTGAAACTCTGGCTCGCCTATTGAATGTTCCATTCACCATTGCTGATGCAACGACATTAACTGAAGCTGGCTATGTTGGAGAAGATGTTGAAAATATCATTCAAAAATTGCTTCAAAAATGCGATTATGATGTAGAAAAAGCGCAAACAGGGATTGTGTATATCGATGAAATCGATAAGATTTCCCGTAAATCGGACAACCCTTCCATCACTCGAGATGTATCAGGGGAAGGCGTGCAGCAAGCGCTTTTAAAATTAATTGAAGGCACTGTTGCTTCTGTTCCCCCTCAAGGTGGTAGAAAACATCCCCAACAAGAGTTTTTGCAAGTTAATACAGCAAATATTCTCTTTATCTGTGGTGGTGCTTTTGCAGGTTTGGATAATGTTATTCGTGAACGTACTGAAAAGGGTGGCATTGGTTTTGGTGCAGAAGTTAAATCCAAGCTGGATAAAAGTAATAGCGATGCTATGTTGCATAAAGTCGAGCCCGATGATCTAGTCAGATATGGTTTGATTCCTGAGTTTATTGGGAGACTACCTGTCATCGCTACATTAACTGAGCTTGATGAAGACGCAATGGTTCGTGTATTAACTGAGCCAAAAAATGCGGTAACAAAGCAATATGCAAAACTTTTTGAACTAGAAAGCTCAGAGCTTGAGTTTAGAGATGAAGCACTTCATGCAATTGCTAAAAAGGCAATGAGCCGAAAAACTGGTGCGCGTGGTTTGCGATCAATTCTTGAAGATGCGTTGTTAGATATCATGTACGAAATTCCATCTATGCCGGATGTGAGTAAAGTTGTGATAGATGATGATGTTATTAATGGGAAAAGTGAGCCGTTACTTATCTATGATGGAAAAGATCGAGATAAGGCTGCATCAGATTCTGAATAAACCTATTAATAACTGTTTAAAAAGCACGCCATTGAGCGTGCTTTTTTATTGAAGCAATATAAACCTAGAAAAAACAGTTGGACGTGGAATATAACGGCTAACTGTTTTTTCTAGGATAATTAACTGAAAAGTTAATTCATCTCTTGAAATATTATTGTTTCCCCCCATTATTTAAGATAACTTTTAGAATTTATCACGCCCATTAAACCGCATAATCAAAGCAGGCTTTTGACTGGCCAACAACTTGCAGCACTCTAAAAGCACATTAGTATTGGTTGATATTGAGCAATATTGAATTTGTATTTGTTTACAGAGGCATATCTTGAATTAAATATTTATTGCAGAATTAACCTATCCACAAACACAAGACCTATTAGTTGAGAAAATCATATGGATCAAGACAATAAAACATCTGAATTAGTTGACGACCAGACTCTAGTCATTCCTGTCCTTCCGTTACGCGATGTAGTTGTATATCCGCACATGGTAATTCCACTGTTCGTCGGGAGAGAGAAGTCAATAAAAGCGCTTGAAGCTGCAATGGAAGAGGACAAGCAAATTCTTCTCGTTGCGCAAAAAAGTGCAGGTCAAGATGACCCATTGATTGAAGATATTTATCGAATTGGAACAATCTCCAGCATATTGCAGCTACTCAAACTGCCCGACGGAACAGTCAAAGTACTGGTAGAGGGATTAGGTCGAGCTAAAATTGAGCAATTCATTGCTGCCGAGGATTTCTTTTCTGCTCAGGTTGAACCTATCGAAGCAGAAGATTTAGAAGAAAAAGAGACTGAGGTGTTGATGCGCTCGGTTTTAACGCAGTTTGACCAGTACGTAAAATTGAATAAAAAGATACCGCCTGAAATTTTAACTTCACTTTCAGGGATTGATGAGCCAGGTCGATTGGCTGACACAATTGCCGCACATATGTCGCTCAAAATTGATGAAAAGCAAACTGTATTGGAAATCGAAGATATTCGAGAGCGCTTTGAAAAGCTTTTGACCATAATGGAATCCGAGATTGACCTTCTGGAAGTGGAGAAACGAATTCGTGGCCGTGTAAAACGCCAAATGGAAAAAAGCCAGCGAGAGTACTATCTCAATGAGCAGATGAAAGCGATTCAGAAAGAGTTAGGGGATATGGATGAAGCACCTAACGAAGCTGAAGATCTTTCTAAAAAAATTGAAATCGCCGGTATGTCTAAAGAGGCTAAGGATAAAGCAACTTCAGAATTAAATAAATTGAAGATGATGTCTCCGATGTCTGCCGAAGCGACAGTGGTGAGAAACTATATTGATTGGATGGTTTCCGTACCGTGGAAAAAACGAACAAAAATCAAACATGATTTAGCGGCTGCCGAAGAGGTGCTTGAGGCGGATCATTACGGTCTTGAAAAAGTTAAAGAACGTATTCTAGAATATTTGGCTGTTCAGCAGCGTGTTAAAAAACTCAAAGGATCTGTGCTTTGCTTAGTAGGGCCTCCTGGGGTGGGTAAGACATCTCTTGGACGCTCGATTGCTCGAGCGACAAATCGTAAATTCGTACGAATGTCCTTAGGTGGTGTCCGTGATGAGGCTGAAGTACGTGGTCATCGTCGAACTTACATCGGATCAATGCCAGGTAAGCTTGTGCAAAACATGTCCAAAGTTGGTGTGAGGAATCCTCTCTTCCTCTTGGATGAAGTTGATAAAATGTCTAACGATTTTCGTGGTGATCCTTCAGCAGCGTTGTTAGAGGTTCTTGATCCAGAGCAAAATAATGCATTTAATGATCACTATTTAGAAGTGGATTATGATCTATCAGAAGTCATGTTTATTGCAACAGCAAATAGCTTGAGTATTCCAGCTCCACTTTTAGATCGTATGGAAGTGATCCGTATTCCGGGTTATACCGAAGACGAAAAAATTAATATTGCAATGCGATATTTATTGCCAAGACAGATTAAAAACAATGGCCTAAAAGAAGGTGAAATCGAAGTTAACGAAGCGGCGATCCGTGACACGGTTCGTTATTATTCTCGTGAAGCCGGAGTGCGAAATCTTGAGCGTGAGTTATCAAAAATCTGTCGTAAAGTCGTGAAAGAAATTTTATTAAAAGAAGGTGATAGCGTCAGTGTTACACCGGAAAATCTGGAAAAATATTTAGGCGTAAAACGTTTCAGATTTGGCTTGGCAGAAGATTATGATCAGGTTGGTCAAGTCACTGGATTAGCATGGACAGAAGTAGGCGGCGAGTTGCTTACTATTGAAGCTGCGCTAATTCCGGGGAAAGGAAAAATGACTGTAACGGGGCAGTTGGGTGATGTTATGAAAGAATCTGTGCAAGCAGCAACAACGGTGGTGCGCAGTCGTTGTAAGCTGTTGAATATTCCTGATGATTTCTACGAAAATAGTGACATCCATATTCATGTCCCTGAAGGCGCAATACCTAAAGATGGTCCTAGCGCAGGTGGGGCGATGTGTACGGCCTTAGTGTCTGTCCTTACTGGTATTCCAGTGAAAGCGAATGTCGCAATGACTGGTGAAATTACGCTGCGAGGTGAAGTGCTGCCTATTGGTGGGCTTAAAGAGAAGCTTTTAGCTGCACACAGAGGCGGAATTACAACCGTGCTTATTCCTGAAGAAAATAGACGGGACTTGGCGGATATTCCAAAAAATATTTTAGATAATCTTGATATAAAGCCTGTTAAGTGGATTGACGAAGTTTTGCAGGTTGCACTTCAGCATATGCCTGAACCTGCTAGTGGTTCAGAAGAGGTAGAGGCGGAAGAAAAAGCATCAGATAAAACAGGAAGCGCTAGTTTGCGCCACTGATTTTCAAACTTTATACCAGCGTAAATTTTCCGAGAATTACGCTGGTATTCGTCGTGGTTTAATTGATAGTTGTGCGAAAGTTAGACGCAAAAAATGAAAAATTTCAAAAAATTTGCGCTTTGCTTGCAAACATAAATAACTGCTGGTATAAATGCAGCCCTCAAGTTTAGCGGCAAATCTGTCAGCTAACTTACAAGCTTTTAAATAAAACATCCGTAGATAAATAAGGGAGAAAAACGCGTGAACAAGGCTGAATTAATAGATGCAATTGCTGATTCTGCAGATATTTCAAAAGCGGCTGCTTCACGAGCTCTCGAAGCGATGATTACATCCGTCACAGATACACTGAAAGAAGGTGATCAAGTTTCCTTGGTTGGCTTTGGTACTTTTTCTGTGAAAGATCGTGCAGCACGCACTGGTAGAAATCCACAAACAGGCGCACCGATTGAAATTGCTGCAGCTAAAGTTCCAGGATTTAAACCTGGAAAAGTTTTAAAAGATGCCGTAAACTAACGGCCTTGAAATTGGGTGCTTAGCTCAGCTGGGAGAGCGTCGCCCTTACAAGGCGAATGTCGGGGGTTCGATCCCCTCAGCACCCACCAATTTTGAAATTTGTTTAGTGTAAATTAGAAATAGAGTTTTTGGAGCGGTAGTTCAGTTGGTTAGAATACCGGCCTGTCACGCCGGGGGTCGCGGGTTCGAGTCCCGTCCGCTCCGCCACTTTTCGTTAGAGGGCTTCCAAAGGTAGCCCTCTTTTTCGTTATAACCATAGGGGATCAGTTGGTTAAAATGAAAATCGTGTGAAGTTTTAAAGTGGTGTATAGATATTAAATCTTACTTGGTTATCTTCTGTGTAGTTTCAGATGCCAGCCTCATTTTAAAATTGAATCACTTCGATTTATTTTCACCACGTTTCTCATAGACAGATATCAGGATAGAATATGCTGCAGATTATACGAGATCGTGCCCAAGGCTTTTTCGCCTGGCTAATTGTTGGTGCTATTGTTATTTCGTTTGCTCTGTTTGGGCTAAATTCCTACTTTAGCGATACAGACTCGGGATTTCAGGCAGCATTGGTTAACGATGAAAAAGTCACTGTCTATGAATATCGAATTGCCTATCAAAATGAACGCGCACGCATGCAGCAAATGTTTGGCGAAAATTTTGATGCGGATCTTTTCGACGATCAAATTAAAAAATCAGCAATGGACCGCGTTATTGATAACGAAGTTCTAATGCAATATGTCTTTAACGCAGGGTTGTTTATTTCAGATGAGCAGCTTGCGCGTAGTGTCCATCAAATGGATTCTTTTAAAGAAGATGGTCAATTCTCAAATGAACGATATGAGCAGCAATTTGCTCGCTCCGGTGAATCACTTGCAGGTTTTGAATATCGCATGCGCAGAGGGCTGACAGCTGATCAATTTGTTGGTGGCATTATTGCGACAAGTTTCGCGACGCAAGATGAAATTGATACCACTCTACGTTTAAGAGAGCAGCAGCGAGAAGTTGCCTTTGTCACAGTTTCGAGTAACAGTTTCAAAGAAGGACTTGAGATAACTGATGAAGAGATACAGGCGCATTACGATGCCAACCAAAACTCCTATAAAACTGATGAAGAGATTAAAGTTGATTATCTGGAATTATCGTTAGAAAGTCTGTTTGCAAAAATCGAAGTTGAAGAATCTGAGTTAGAGAATTACTACGACGAACAAAAAGATCGTTTTATGACACCTGAAGAACGTCATGCCAAACATATTCTTGTGGAATTTGGTGACGATGAAGATGCGGCGAAAGCAAAAGCACAAAGCTTATACGACAAAGTTATTGCAGGTGAGTCATTTGAAGAATTAGCAAAAACAAGCTCAGACGACATTGGGTCTGCAGCTGATGGTGGGGATCTTGGCTTCTTTTCATCTGGCGTGATGGATGAAAATTTTGATGCCAAAGCATTTGAAATGAAGGTTGGTGAAATCAGTGAGCCTTTAAAGTCTTCGTTTGGTTACCACATTATTAAGTTGGAAGAAATTAAACTTTCAGAAGGTAAATCCTTTTCAAAAGTGCGCGAAGAAATTCTTTCTGAAGTGAAAAAGCAAAAAGCAGAGAAAGTTTATTTTGACGATGTGGAAACATTGGCAAATCTCACTTACGAAGCGCCGGAAACATTAACCGAAGCAAGTGAAGCGCTAAATCTTGAGATTAAGACTAGTGACTATTTCGGTCGACGAGGCGCCTCGGGTATTTTCGCTAATCGTAAAGTTACCGACGCCGCGTTTAGTGACGATGTGCTAAAAGATAATTTAAATAGTGCTGCAATTGAGCTATCTTCAACTCATGCTGTTGTTGTTCGATTGAATGACTTTAAATCTGCTCAAGTAAGACCGTTGGAACAGGTTAAAGGGCAAATTAAAGCAAAATTACTTAATGATAAAGCATCTGAAAAAGCGCATGAGCTTGCGGCGGTGATTGAAGAAAAAGTAAAAGCCGGTATTGTAGGGCCTGATGCGGTGAAAGATCAGGGGCAAGAGCTTACCTGGACTGAAAAAACTTGGATAGATCGAACTAATTCAGAACTGCCTAGAGATATTGTTCAAGCCGTATTTGCGTTACCCCGTACTGACGAAGGAAAGCTGGTTACTAAAGCTGTGAAGATGGGTAATGGCGATTATTCGTTGATAGCTTTTACAGGTGTGAAAGATGGAGACATAACTGCTATGTCAGGCGATGAGAAAAACTCCATGAAAGAAGGTATTTCACGAGCAACAGGAATTGATAGCTATACGAATTTGCTAGAATCTATTAAAGGAAATTCAACTATCGAACGCTTTCCGGGTAACATAAATTAAGTGATGAGTATTGCTTTTGAATAGTGTGAAGGTGATGTAACAATCCAAATAAAAAGGCCGTAGAGAAATCTACGGCCTTTTTATTTTCTATGTTAACCCGGATATTTCAGGAATTATCCGGGTTAAAAAGAAATTATAACAACGCAGGCATTCCAATGATGTTGTAACCTGAATCGACATATATATTTTGCCCAGTTATACCTGAAGCAAGATCAGAGCAAAGGAATGCGGCGGTGTTACCTACTTCTTCAATTGTTACATTCTTACGTAGCGGTGCATTCTCTTCAACTTGGTTCAGCATCTTTCTGAAATCACCAATTCCCGCAGCAGCTAGTGTACGAATAGGGCCAGCAGAAATTCCGTTCACGCGTATGCCTTCAGGCCCAAGAGAATTTGCCATGTAGCGAACGTTAGCTTCCAAGCTTGCTTTTGCTAATCCCATAACATTGTAATTTGGCATCGCCCGTTCAGCGCCAAGATAACTCAATGTTAATAATGATCCATTTGTACCTTCCATCATTTTGCGACCCGCTTTTGCGAGAGCAGTAAAACTGAATGAACTTATTTCATGAGCGATGTTAAAACCTTCCCGTGTGGTCATGTCGACAAAATTGCCAACTAACTCTTCTTTGGGAGCAAAGCCAACAGAATGAATAATGATGTCCACTTTATCCCATGATTTTGCTAAATAGTCGAAAACGCTTTCAATTTGTTCATCGCTGCCTACATCACAAGGCATGATTAAATTCGAGCCTAATTCCCCAGCCATTTTTTCGACGCGAGGTTTTAATTTATCTGTTTGGTAGGACAGTGCGAGTTCAGCACCCTCCCTGTGCATTGCTTGAGCAATACCCCATGCTATTGAGCGGTTGCTAGCTAGGCCAACAATTAGTGCCTTTTTGCCTGCAAGAAATCCCATAATTACACCTCTTTTTCATTTATTTTTTAACTGCAAACAACTTCGTCTTGTTAAAAATGGCTGATGTGTTGTTTGTAAAATGCAACAGTAGCAATCGGCCTTTGGTCGAGTGAAAGTGTTGCATTATTGGACTAGAAACTTTTTAATGGTGAGGGATTATAACGTGTTTTTAAAAAATAATGACGGAAAAGATAAGAGTCGGCTTCAGTTTTGCTGAACTATTTTTAGATTGATGAGAACAAATTGAGAATTGTTGGTCAAATCAACCTAAAGAGATCCATTGAGAGGGGTGTTTGAGCATAAGATATTGTCTTCAGGTTATTTATTTAAAAATCTAATCTGCACTTCTGGTTTGGGTGAATGTTTTTAAGAAATGAGAGGGAGTTTAGGACTTGTGCGTAAATTGCCAAATTAACTAAAAATTTTAGGATAAAATAAACCAATGGTAAGTTAATATAAAGTAAGCTATTTTTATGTTTTGCTGAACAACACTAACTGGTCGCATTTTACTCAATGAATGGAATTCAACGTCTTGTATTAATATTGATCTTCAGTTTGCTGACAGCATGTAGCGAAGTCTGGAATAATCCGTATCCTGAAGAGGATGATGGTAAAAATATTCTTTATTCATCGTTCAGTGAGCGACCAAAGCATCTCGATCCAGTGCGCTCATATAGCTCGAACGAATATACGTTCATAGGGCAGATATATGAGCCTCCTTTACAGTATCATTATTTAAAACGGCCCTATGAATTAATTCCGCTGACTGCTGAAAAAGTGCCCACCCCGGTCTTTCTCGATAAAAACCACAAAAGACTTCCAAAAAATACTAAGCGCGAAAAGTTGGCTTACAGTGTTTATACAATCAAAATAAAGCCTGGGATTAAGTTTCAACCTCATCCTGCTTTTGCTCGTAGCGGTAGTGGTGAATTTCTCTATCACAACCTGACAGCTGAACAATTGGAAATGGTGCATACACTGGATGATTTTGAAAAGAGCGGGTTTCGTGAGCTAACCGCTCTTGATTATGTCTATCAAATAAAACGTATTGCACAACCTTCTTTGCATTCACCTATTTTTGGCACTATGTCTGATTATATTGTGGGCTTGAAAGAGCTGTCACAAGAAATTAAAAAAGCAGAAGATGAATTAAAAGCCTCAGGTACAGAGAATACATTTATCGATCTCAATCAATTTCATTTACCTGGTATAAAGGTTATTGATAAGTACACCTATCAAATAAAGATAAAAGGCCTCTACCCTCAACTGGTCTATTGGTTGGCAATGCCATTCTTTGCACCAATGCCAGAAGAAGCGATAAAGTTTTATTCACAACCAGGCCTTAAAGAAAAAAACATATCACTCAATTGGTATCCTATTGGTACTGGCGCATATATGCTGTCAGTCAATAATCCTAATCGCCAAATGGTGTTGGATAAAAATCCAAACTACCGCAAAGTTTTGTATCCGCGCTGGGGTGAAGAGGGTGATGAAGAGGCTGGCTTGCTTCGCGATGCGGGCGTGCCCATGCCATTTATCGATAAAGTGATTTATAACCTGGAAAAGGAGAGCATTCCATACTGGAATAAATTCTTGCAAGGTTATTATGATACTTCGGGCGTCAATTCCGATAGTTTTGATCAAGCCATTCAATTTAGTGGTGGTGGCGATGCACGGTTAACCGATACTATGTTGGAAAAAGAGATTCGTCTTTCAACATCTATCGCTGCAAGCGTTTACTACATGGGATTTAACATGCGTGACCCCCTGGTTGGTGGGCTGGATAAAAAGTCCAAAAAACTTCGCCAGGCAATCTCCATTGCAATGGATTATGAAGAGTTTATTTCCATTTTTGCGAATGGCCGTGGTGTTGCAGCACAAGGACCGATTCCGCCAGGTATTTTTGGATATGTTAGTGGCGTGGAGGGGATTAATCCCTATGTTTATGATTGGATTGATGGCAGTCAAAAGCGGAAAAATATTGACGTTGCAAAAAAACTCATGGCTGAAGCGGGTTATCCAAATGGTATTGATAAAAAAACAGGTAAGCCGCTGGTACTCAATTTGGATATTACCGCGAGCGGACCGGATGACAAAGCTCGGCTAAACTGGTATCGAAAGCAATTTCAAAAAATTGATATTCAGTTAGTTATTCGAAATACTATGTATAACCGCTTCCAGGAAAAGATGCATAAGGGAACAGCGCAAATTTTTATCTGGGGTTGGAATGCCGACTATCCAGATCCTGAAAACTTTCTGTTTTTATTGTACGGCCCTAACAGTAAAGTGGATGTAAATGGTGAAAACGCTGCAAACTATTCAAATCCAAAGTTTGACGAACTTTTCGATAAAATGAAAAATATGCCTAACAGTCGGCGCCGACAAAAAGTTATTGATGAAATGGTAGATATTGTGCGCGAAGATGCACCCTGGATTTTTGGTTTTAATCCCAAGCAATATGGGCTTTACCACCACTGGTATCAAAACGCCAAACCTAACTTGATGTCGCACAATACCATGCAATATAAACGTATCAGCCCACAGGAGCGGCAGCGTAAACGTAATGAATGGAATGATCCAATCTTATGGCCAGTGATTTTGTTAATTGTTATTTTTGCTGTCGGTACTATACCTGCCTACATGACATATCGACAAAAAGAACATATGGCATCTAAGGGATAATGAGATATACATGCTAAGTTATATTTTTCGTCGTGCTCTCTACGCCATACCCATCTTAATTGGGGTAAACCTAATAACATTTCTGCTATTCTTTGTGGTGAATACACCAGATGATATGGCGCATATGCATCTCGGGGCTAAGCGTGTAACGCCAGAAGCAGTGGAGCAATGGAAAGCAGAAAGAGGGTATGACAAACCGCTCGTGTACAACGATAGCGCAGAAGGCTCAAACAAGTTTACCGAGACTATTTTTTTCGAAAACTCGGTCAAATTGTTTATGTTTGAGTTCGGGGAGTCAGATGAGGGAAGAGACATCTCTTATGATATTGGGGAGCGAATGTGGCCTAGCTTGGCAATAGCATTGCCTGTTTTTGTCATTGGCCTGCTGGCAAATATAACCTTTGCCCTTATTGTCGCTTTCTTTCGTGCAACCTATGTGGATGTGTGGGGTGTGTTTATTTGTGTTGTTCTCATGTCAATCTCCGGGCTTTTTTATATTATTGGCGGACAGTATCTGATTGGCAAACTGTTACATCTCGTTCCCATATCAGGATTTGACGAGGGGGTTAACAGCGTGAAATTTCTGATACTGCCGGTGGTGATAAGTATTATCGCCGGCATTGGCTCTGGAACACGCTGGTACCGTACGATCTTCCTTGAAGAGATAGGCAAAGATTATGTACGGACAGCGAGAGCGAAAGGAATGCCTGAAAATGTCGTACTCTTTAAACATGTTTTGAAAAATGGTTTGATCCCCATACTCACCGGAGCGGTCGTTGTTCTTCCAATGTTGTTTATGGGTAGTTTGATAATGGAATCATTTTTTGGCATCCCTGGCCTTGGTAGTTATACAATCGATGCAATCAATAGTCAGGACTTTGCTATTGTTCGAGCTATGGTATTTCTTGGTTCGGTACTCTACATCATTGGCCTGATCCTTACCGATATTTCCTACACATTGGTTGATCCTAGGGTGCGTTTGCAATGATACGATTTCGTTTTGTTCTCGCGCTTATCCTCTCATTGCTAACCATAGCGATAGGGGCTTATCTCTATGGCGTATCTCAAACGGATGCCATGCCGATTGTTTTGTGGACAGATAGCTTAATCTACATACTTGTTGTGGCGATTTCTGCATTTATTATCTATGCATCCTCAAAAGAACATTTAAGAGATCCGTGGCGACAAGTGTTTCAACATCGCTTCGGTATGATCGCGATGGTGGTTCTGTCAATTTATGTGGTTATTGGTTTGATGGATTCTCTCCATTTCCGTTTTCCCGTAGAAAACGAAGCGCAACAACAAACGGAAGAAACAATATATTCCGCTGATGTATTAAGTTTGTTCGATGTGCTTGTTGAACCTATCAGAATACAGGAAGAGAAAACTTATTCAGCACCATTTGCTACACATCTTTTCTCGAAAGAAACGATTGAACATGACGATGGTACTAGAACGCGAGAGTATCCTCGATTAGTCTATGGTGGCGCGCATTTGCAGGATCCGCTTGCAGATTGGCAAGATGATGTATTCGTTCTCGCATTAACCGGCGCCGGTTTCGGCGCAGTTTTGTGGTTTATCTTCTGTATTGTTCTGGTTTTCCTAATTTCACTCAGTCGTAAACATGATGTTGGAAAAGTAATCAGCGATATTCATACCGGCAGAAGTGCGATACCTTGGCGAGCGGTGTTAAATACCATGCTCATACTTGCATTGTTAATTGGTGCCGCTGTAGTGCTCGCACCAAAGTATCATATATTTGGAACCGATAAAGTCGGCCAGGACGTTTTCTATCAGAGCCTTAAAAGTATTCGTACTGGATTAGTGATAGGAACCTTGACTACTCTTATAATGCTGCCCTTTGCAGTCATGCTCGGCATAATGGCCGGATATTTAAAGGGTTGGGTGGATGATGTGGTGCAATACCTCTATACGACACTGAGTTCTATCCCAGGTATATTATTGATCGCAGCTGCTGTGTTGATGATGCAGGTTTATATGGCAAACAATCCAGAGTTGTTTGAAACTGATTCTGAACGTGCTGATGTCAGGCTTTTTTTCCTTTGTATTATTTTGGGTATAACTAGTTGGACTGGCCTTTGCCGGATGTTGCGAGGCGAAACCCTGAAGTTACGTGAAGTTGATTATGTGCAAGCATCGCAAGCTTTTGGTGTTAGCCAAATTAAAATCATGTGGCGACATATTCAGCCGAATATTATGCATATTATATTGATTGCGATTGTTCTAGATTTTAGTGGTCTAGTACTAGCC
>CALZJE010000049.1 GCA_945787715.1 uncultured Ectothiorhodospiraceae bacterium
AGTCACAAAAGATGTATCGACAAATTCATCGAATATTCAAACACCAGAATATGCACCAATAAAACATGCAGGTCATGAAACTGGACAATTCTTTTTCATTCCTAAAACATAATCGAACCTTGAACAATGAAAAAAATAGTTTATCTCGTTATATTCTCTTCCTTTTCCGCTAATTCAATGGAACCAATCGAGTTATCTTTCGACCTGACATCACCAGCTACAACACCAGAAGAAAAACTGGTGCAAGCAGCAGAATCTATCTTCACAAGCCTTAGTGAAATTACGGAAGCTGATAGAACAGAAAATCAATCAATGCTATTAAAAACGTTGAATGATTTGCTTGCTATAAACCCCGAGTCAGAAGAGTTCAAAATAATCACCCGCGCCATATCTCCCAAAGCCAATAGTGCAAATACAACCGTCACACGGAAAACCCCAGGTACTGTTTCGGTTAAAGGCATTGGCAAGCGATTATCTGCATTAAGAAAACAAGCGAAAATTGTTAAATTTTCGTCTAACGATACCTACTCAAAACCCAGAAATCGATCGCTCTTCGGTATCCCTTCAGATTTGGTGAAATACAATAACCCACTTGATGAAGGCGGTTTGCTGGATCAAAGACTCAGTGGATTTGTCAGTGGAGGCGTTACCGTTTCTAAACAATCAGAGACCGGTACCGAAGTGGGATTCTCCGGTGGATTACAACAACTCACCCTCGGCGCAGATTATAGACTGACTAATGCTAGCTTCGCAGGAGCTGCAATTAGCTTAGCAACAGGCACAGTAGATCTGGATAAAAATGGCGGCAAACTTGATAACACATCGCAAACATTTTTGCTTTATGGTACTCACAATTTAAGACCAGATTGGTATTTCGATGCCACAATCAATTTTGGCAACCGCCAATTTGAGCTTGAGAGAAAAGTAGAATTTACGTTAGGTGGAACACCGACCGAAATTTCTGCCAATAGCGCCCCTGATAGTGATTTTACCAGCATAAGCTTAGGCACAGGCTATGACAAAACATGGAACAACGGACATAATATTACTTTATTGGGCAACTTTGACTACACACAATCTAACATAGATGCGTTTTCAGAAACAGATGCCGGCGGTTATAATCTAGCGGTAGGTAGCCAGAGTATTGATAGCATGCAACTATCACTAGGGTTAGAATGGAGACAAAGTATCAGCACGTCATATGGCGTACTGCTTCCACAATTCGCAATGCACTGGGTGCAGGAATTTGAAACAAACAGTGACGCTATTAAAGCTCGCTCAGTATGAAACACAACAATTTATAGATGATTATCAACAATACACGATATCGCTAGGTGGTAGAAAAGAGTTTTAACTATGCTCAAAAATATAATTAGCACAAAATTAGCTCAACTCAGCAATTTTTTAGTAATAATACTATTCGCAATCGCATTAGTTGCATGTGATAAACCGAATGACCCCGCTTATCTGACTTTCTCTCCCTATTCACCTCAAAAGTTGAATAAAATTTCTCAAAGAAACTTTGATAACTCAGAGTTTCAATTAAGTGCGTTTATTATCGAAATTAAAATGGCTAACAATAAAAGAATTAGTCGGTTTGATATTTTAAAAAGCAAAAATGAGGTTCAAATAGAAGTCCCGGCAAATATTGGGCTGATCGTTTCTGGCATTGGATTTGTAGAAAGTGAAATACAATATGAAGGTCAAGTGCTCGTTAGTCCTATTAAACCCGGAAAAACTGTCAGCGCTAATTTAATACTTCATGACGTTGAAAATGCCAACTCAGAAATTCAAATAGATATCGCAATAGACGACTCACCTGCTAATGGTCTCAGCAAAGGAATACGTTTTTCACGCGACAACAACTATGTATTGTTTGTTTCCAACGCTGACAATTTAATTTTAAACGACACAAATAATACTGCTGATATATTTCTTAAAAATATTCGCTTATCCGACACTCAAAATTTGCACACCGATATAGAAGGTGTTTTAGGTGAATCTCTGATATCAGGTGAAGTCTCCGAAGCTGATATATCTGAAGATGGTGCCTATGTCGTATTTGCTTCCGACGCTCCTAATTTGGTGCCTGATGATATCAATAATGTTCAAGACGTGTTTTTAAAAAATACAGTAACATCTAATATTGAAAGAATTAGTTTAGACAACGGATTGGAGAGCAAAAACCCTAGCCATAATCCTCAAATTTCTGACAATGGCATGATTATTAGTTACTTTAGTTCAGCAGAAAATAGTTCTATCGCGGGATCAATCCATCTCATAAACCGAATAACGAATCAACGAACACCTTTGGCAATTGATAGTGCTCACTACATTCTAAGTGGCAATGGAAAATGGATCGTTTATCAAAATAGTGAACAAGAATTAATGCTTTTTAGTATCGAAACTAAAAATAAAATTCCCATTTCTAAAGAAGCGCTGGATTATTCCTTTAACATCACTCAAAACGGCGACTATGTAGCCTTTACTCCTAAGAATACCGGCCTCAATCTAACAGCCAATCAATTTTATGTGTACTCACTTTCAAATCAAAACATTCGCCAGCTCAGCCAAAAATTATCCGGTGAAAATATTTCTGACAACTTGACACAGACTTCCTTGCCTGCAATTTCTGGCAATGGTAATTATGTTGCATTTTCGTATGAAAATAAGATCTATATACGCGAAAACGAAAATAATAACATCGTCAGTGTTATCAATGGAACTGATCCTTTTCTTAGTAAAGACGGCTCCAGACTAGGTTACTCCCGCGACAACAACCTATTTTTTATCGACAACCCCATTTTTCTCGAGAGAAACGTTATTGCAAAAGCCCTTGCTCCCACAGAACTATTAATTTCGAGTTTCGCTGGAGGTTTTGAACTAAATTGGCAACATGTTGAGGGAACTAGCTATTATCGAGTTTATCAAACAAACACAGCAAACATCGCTAGCAATAGAGAGCTCCGTGACTTTAATGCCATTATTTATGACACCACGGAGAATAACTTAATCATTGATAACAATTTAATTAACAATAACAATTATTTCTTCGCTGTTGTCGCGATCAATAACCAAGGTGAAAGTGCGATTTCTAATGAAGTAAACGCAATAGCAATTACTGACAATATCGCACCAAGTGTAACATCTCTCTCTTCTCCCAGCACCATTGCTTTTACCCAGAGCAATAAAATTTTACTAAGATTTACCGAAGATATACGATCAAGTACTGTTAACACGACTAGCATCAAACTATTCAATGCCTTAAATGAGCCAGTCCTTATATCTGCAACAACGTCTGGTTCAGATGTTACATTAACGACTCCATCTAATCTTTTATTTGGCGAAAAATATACGGTCAAGATTTCAACTAACCTAACTGACCTAGTAGGAAACGCAATTGCAAATGAATACCAGAACTCCTTTCTCACATGGATGCCAAGTGATGAAGGTTCACATGACGTCCCAACACCAATAACCGTAGGAACGTATCAAGGCCAAGTTGGTTTAGGAACAAGTTATTACAATTTTAACTTACCGCAAAATTCATCCGATCAATATGTCATAAGATTAAAAAACACATCAGAAGATGTAACTTCAAACTTATCTAATGGCGGAAGTTCTTTTTTGAGAAACTACCCAAATACAACGAATACATATCTAGCTAGTGGTATTGATATATCAAGCCCTTACTTACTATCTATTGATGGTTCTGCAACACAACGTGGCGCAATGTATACTATAGAAGTCATTGACGTTTCCTATATTGCCGCATCAGATCTTGGAAACATCACACTCGCTACATTGCCTAATATAAATACACTTGAAACTATTAACTTAGCTCAACTGGAAGCTAATAAAACGTATATCTTGGATTTTTTCGCTTTAGGTGACAGTCAAATTCAGGTTCGATCAGTATTTAATGATCGTACAAATTGCATTGTATCGTCTCTCAATCCAATTTGTGAAATTGAAACAAATTCAATTGGTGATGTTTTGTTAAGTGTTCAAGGAACGAGTAATATTGATAATCTCATTGTTACAAGTGAAATCTTACCAGTCACAGTTGTGGATTTATCAACGTTTGAATTTCCGATAACTGCAATAGATGAATTGTTAGATATCCCTACTACTACGACTTCTCTCTATACATATGAGCCCGATGTATTTGTGCCTACTCAATTATATAAATATACTGGCTTACCATCCGATAAAAAACATCTATTTTTCCTGGATACATATATACCTGACACTAGCTATCAATTATATACAAACAATTGGAAAACGCATGAATGTTCCGGTATTTTAGATGGCACCACTGAGGAAACCTGTATTTTTGAAGCGCAACCGATCGATAATAATTTCTATCTTCGACTAAACGTTAACACTGCTGATAGTGATAATTTTTTGGAAATTGCTCTACTTAACAACGTTTATGATATTACTGAGTTTACCAGTTTCAATAGCATCGATAATGACGAGAATTTTGAGGTTTTTGCAATCACTGGATTAATGGCAAACACCAAATATGATTTAACACTGTCTGCCAATGAAATCCCAAATGGTGTGCTTGGGGGGCTTTCCAACAGTTTTAACTGCGTTATCCCACATATAACGCCTTCTATTTCGTGTGATGTACCATCAGATGATGCCGGAAATATTTATTTTTATTACGGTGGAAGCTCCGTTGCAACAACGATTGAAGTTTTAATAGAAGAAGTTCCACCAGTCCCATTAAAACTTGATGTTATGGAAAATCATCCAATATCACCTTATACTATTTTTACAGTGGATGATCTAACACCTGGCTCCAATTATATAATCCATACTACTAATTATTCGGGATATCCTAATCTAGATGAAAGCTCATTATCACCAGAATTGGAGGTTTTTAAAAACGGTGACTTTATAGAGCGCTGTTATTCTGATTATTTTTTCAACGGTTCACTCACCTGTCTTGTTTCACCTTCGATGGATTTTCTCAATTTTTATATAGATGATGGTAGTTATTTCGCTGCAGCACCAGTAAATCTCAATGTCAGTACTGATATAATTGTGTCAGAAGTTGAAATGATAGATATCACAAATCAAACTTCAACAATCCAAGCACAAGTAACGTCGCCATTCATCGTATATTTTTCAAGTCAAGTTCCCACAAATGAAACCGTTTCTGTCATTATGACGGGATTCGAAATTTCATCAGCACTGTCGTTTACTATCTATAGTGACGCCCAATTAACAAACCCTATATGTTCTTCAACGAGTATATTTACAGCTGTTGGCCAAATATGTAGTTTTCAAGACATTTACCCAACGCGGTATCTGTTGGTCAACGGCGTAGACTCCATAGGCCAAACATATATATTAGATGCTAACATTACACTCCAAGCACAATAACGCTACAACAATAATCATAAAATGCGTTGAACCATAGAACTGGGTACCTTTTATTGGCGTTACTGAACTTCAAAAATATAACCATTTAAAAATTCAGATTGCCATACGGTATACCTATTCTGGAATTTTGATAAACATATGCGATTACCAAACATGATCACAATAGAGATTGATGTTATCAATGTTTTTCTACATCTTTTGACATCAAAACAGTGACAAAGAACCGTTTAATAGATGGTCATGTTAGGAAATTAGCTAAACTAAAGAATGTCGAAATTTTCATGAAATTATCATGGCTTAACGATATAATAACTTAGCTTTTAACTTGGTTATTATCATGAAATCACTAGAACAACTTAATTTATCCCATAAATACACGCAGTTACCCGATAATTTTTATTCGCCTCAAGTAATAAGCCAGTTATTTAACCCTAAGCTTGCAGGATTTAATGATTCCGTTGCTGAACTGTTGGGGCTAGATCCTGAGCAGAAAAAACGAGAAGATTTTTCGGATTTTTTTAATGGCGCCAAACCATTTCCGGGTGTAAACCCTATTGCAACCGTCTATTCCGGCCACCAATTTGGATACTATGTACCTCAACTTGGTGATGGTCGCGCCATGCTGTTAGGAGAAGTGACAAATAATAATGGTGAAACATGGGAAATCCAGTTAAAAGGTGCAGGACCTACACCCTACTCCCGCAACGCAGATGGCCGAGCAGTTCTTCGTTCAACAATTCGTGAATTCCTTTGCAGTGAAGCAATGCATGGACTAGGAATACCAACCACTCGTGCTTTATGTCTATTTGATAGTGAAACTCCCGTTTATCGCGAACAAGTCGAACGTGGTGCATTGCTGGTAAGGGTGGCTGAGTCACATCTTCGTTTTGGAAGCTTTGAGTTTTTTTATCATCACGGTTTGCATGACGATTTAAAACTCCTTGCGGATTATGTTATCAACCATTACTACCCACATTTATTAGATTCAAATAATCCTTATCTCGCATTGTTACAAACAATCATACACAAAACGGCAAAGCTCATTGCTCAATGGCAAGCTGTCGGCTTTGCGCATGGTGTTATGAACACCGATAACATGTCAATTCTTGGGCTTACACTCGATTACGGTCCGTTTGGATTCTTAGATAGCTACAACCCAGGATACATCTGCAACCACTCAGATACAAATGGCCGTTATGCCTTCGATCAACAGCCTTATATTGGAGAATGGAACTGTAGTGCGATTGCTCAAGCCCTGATTCCATTTTTAACCATTGAAGAAGCGAAAGCAGCATTGAACGAATTTAAACCCTATTATACAATATGCTATCTGGAAATAATGTCGAGAAAACTAGGCTTACAAAACTCCGCTCTTGAAAATAAAACTTTGATCGACGAGTTACTTAAACTACTAGAACAGAACAACGTAGATTACACACTATTTTTTCGCGAACTTTGCTTTTTTAATAGCCGTGAAAACAACAAAAACGAATCCATTCGAGATCTTTTTATTAATCGAGAATCATTTGATAATTGGGCAAACATTTATAAATCACAGTTACAAAAAGACAATCAAGACGATGCAGATCGTGCCCGACAAATGCAACAGGAAAACCCTAAATACATTCTGCGTAATTATTTAGCACAGCAGGCAATTGAAGATGCAGAAAAGCATAATTATGAGACGCTTGAAAACTTATTAAAAGTTCTACAGTCCCCATATGATGAGCATGAGCAATTCGAGCACTTAGCTCAATTGCCACCAGATTGGGCACAGGAAATTATTATAAGTTGTTCTTCGTAGCAACTGAGACACTATACTAAATAAGGCTCAATCAACTGCTTAATCATCTGCACACCTTTTTGGACGTTTTCTTCGTTAGGTTCGCCACCGATAACTTCCAAATAAGGTTGCCAGAATAGACCGAAATAAAGTGATGTATGAGCAAGGAATTTAATCGTTTTTTCGTCTAACGGCTTAACAATGCCAGAATCGATAAAACCTTTAAACATACCTTCTATTTCAAATATACGACGTTGAAGCACGTGGTTACAGAGCTCTTTTAATTTATCATCTCTATCTAAAAGTGCTGCAAGCTCCCGATGAATAAAACGATACTGCCAGGCAAAATGAAATGTTTTTTCCAATTGTAGGTCCAGAATTTTTTCCGGCGGTATTTCTTCCAGAGTTTTATTTTTATCCTCATCCCAACTGCCAATCATTCGTTCAAACAATCCGCAAATGATCTGCTCTTTGTTTTTAAAATGGTAATAGAGGTTTCCAGGACTCATAGAACAAGCATCAGCAATATGATTAGTGCTGATAGTTCGTGTACCATTATCATTGAATAATTGTAAGGCCGTATCTAATATTCTTTCTTTCGTTTTTGACAAAGACAATTCCTGATTTTTTTAATCTTGCAATTCACTATCGTTTTAATTCTCGCTAATAACTAGTAGCGACTATATCTTCAGCACCAATCCTCCAAAATCAGAACGTAATTTAACAAAACTGACTACACGTATATTCTTATATTCTGAGGCATTCATAATCGCAGTACTTTTGGAGGAGAATTAGAATATTAACTCCAATATAGAGTATTTATCCTATAAATCAAGCATAAATATAATTTTGATAGTTTTCTTTCGAAATTTCTGGGGTTTAGAAGATGATCGTTCTTTTGTCATAAGATACTGCTAGTTAAATCATAGAGTTAATATTATATGTGCAGATTGCATTCTTAATATATTCATTCAATTAAATAACCATCATTAGTACTTACTTTTGATTATTCTTGTGCTTTAAATCGTGTCCTCTAAGATCCACTCTTCAGGCCTTTCTATTCCAAATCCCTGAGCATAATCAACATCCATCAAAGATAGTTTGTTTTCAATTGCATTATTTTCAACAAATTCAGCAATGGTTTTTATTCCCATAACACGACCCACTTGGACTATCGAAGACACCATTGCACGATCTATGGCATCATCCATTAAGTCTTTTACAAAACAGCCGTCAATTTTTAAATAATCGACGGGTAAATTTTTTAAATAGGAAAATGAACTTAAACCACTACCAAAATCATCTAATGCAAAACTGCAACCCTGCTTTTTCAGTGTATTGATAAACACTGCTGCTGACGTTAGATTTGCAATGGCTGCGGTTTCAGTTATCTCAAAACAAATATTATGTGTGTAAACTTTATGTAATTTAATCTGTTTAATGACAAAATCAAGAAACCCAACTTCGTTAATGGATTTTCCAGAAAGATTGATGTTGTATATTAATTCTCGATTTTTCTCTTGAGCTATCATGGAAAATGATGTTTCTATTACCCAGCGATCTATTGCTGGCATTATATTATAACGTTCTGCGGCAGGTATAAACGCCATGGGTAGAACAATATTTCCGTGCTCATCTTTCATTCTGATTAACACTTCGTAATGCACAGGATTATTTGTTTCTAATAATGGTTTTACAATTTGACGAAATAGTCTGAATCGACTATTTTCAAAAGCTTCATTAATTTTATGTACCCACTGCATTTCACCATGACGACTCATTAACTCCTGATCATTCATAGTGTGTGCATAAATTCTATTTCGCCCTTTATCTTTTGCAACATAACAGGCCGAATCAGCTGCACTCATGACTTCCGCTATCGATCCTATTTCAGAACTGACTCTTACAAGCCCCATACTCGAACCAATAGAAAATACTTTACCTTCCCAGCTAAAATGAAATTCTTTTATCGCATTGTGAAGTACTGTGGATATTTCAACGGCTTTTTCTATCGAACAGTTCTTTATCAACAAGCCAAACTCATCACCACCCAATCGAGCTAGAACATCAGATTCACGAATATTGGTGCGCAAAATATGTGTTACATTGGTAAGAAGTTTGTCCCCAGCAATGTGGCCACACGTGTCGTTAACCACTTTAAACTGATCTAAATCCACATAACATAAAACATCACTTTCATTATCTTTTTCATCTTTTTCTAAAGAACGTTTTAGTTGATATTCAAATTCACGGCGATTGTACAATCCGGTTAGTTCATCATGTCGAGCTTGATGAGCCATGAGTTGAGCCATTTTTCGTTCGCTAGTAACATTTCGGAAAACGATAATAGTCCCTACTATATCACCGTTTCTATTTCTTATACGTGATGCAGATATTTTAACTGAGTATTCTGTGTCATCATTTCGTTTTAATAAATAGTTTTCGTTTAAATCTCCGACATCATTTTTAATATATTCATTATTAAAAATATCACTCCTGTGTTTCGGATTATTTTCACTGCAAAGAATTACAATATCATTCAAAGATTTTTTTTCTGCATCTTCTTTCCGCCATCCTGTTAATTCTTCTGCGACCTCATTCATATAGTCTACTTCGTTTTTAATATCAGCGGTAATCACGCCATCAGCAATGGAATGTAACGTAACTTCTGCCAATTCCTTTTCTTTAAAAATTTCATCTTGAGCAATCTCAGAAGCAAGACTATGTCGCAAATCTCCTTTTAACGAGGTACGAATAAATACAAGTATAATCAAGTAAAAAAGGAAAATCCCAATCGTTAATTTAAAGTCGTAATCAGAAAAACCGGCCTTTCTCCATATTCGTAACGCTAAGGGTTGTCCAGTATGGGAGAAATCCTTTATTATATTGAACGTTGGAAAAAATCCAGCAAACCCTCCTTCAGGTTCATCGACTTTATAATTAAATAATTCCCCATTGGTTTCATCTAATTCACAATGCCATATCTGTATATTTGTAGTTCCATCATTAACAGCAGCAATGATAAAAGGTTTAATATCATCTGCTATGATCGAAACGGCGAATAAACCGCTGACTTGGTTAATCCTCGATTTTTTATCAATTGGGATTATTTTTCCTTTATACGTGGCTTTAAAGAAAATTAAACCTTTACCTTGGCCGATGATGTCGACAGGTGGTGTTGTAACTTCCTTCCCACTCTCAATAGCAATCTTTATCGATTGCGCCACAACTTGATCAGAGAGTACATCAAAGCCAAGGATACTTGCAGTTTCTGGCTCTAATGGCTCGATAAAAATCGTCGGTAAGTAACTATTGTTTATGGGTCTGGATTCAAAAACTCCATCTTGATTGTATTGTGTAATGCTAAAAGTTGCATATCCATCTTCTTGCATCTTGTGTTCAAAAGATTTCCGCTCCTCGCTAGACACTTTTTTCACATATTGAATGGAATTGATATGTGGATACTTACTCATTATTTCTTTTGAAAATATTCGTAGCTCATTAGTTTGTTCACGAATTTGAGAACGATGCCAACTTGAAAGAGCCGAGATAATGGTATTACTATCATTTAATTTTTGAAGCAATTCAGAATATCCCGCTTCGGCTTTAACTCTGAATAAATTCTCAGCAATTTGATTTTCTACAAGCAATACAACCCAAATTAACAGTACTGCGAATATGCTACAAAATATAAAAGCTGTGCTCATACGCCATGTGTAAATAGAGTTTAATTGAAGAAAGCGACTATCTAACATTTACTTTCTTACTATTAAAAAGAATGTAATCGGGAATGTTGATATTGATATTTTTTAACAGTTTATCATTCAGAATGATATCCCAGCGCTGATTTGGGATAATAGGGATTGAACTTGGGGATGCACCTTGAAGAATTTTTAGCGCCGCTTTTGCAGCCCATTCGCCTTGTTCTTGAGCAATTTTTGTCATACCGAAGATTGAAAACCGGGTCATCCATTCATAATCGGTTATACTAAACTTACGACCATATTTAGATACTACTTGGTATGCAACTTCGTCGTCCCAGTCATTAATTCCTGATTTGGTTCCAAGAATGAGAAAGTCACCTGTTTGAGCTTCTTTATAATTCTGAATCCACTCAGATTGTTTTAATGCTAATCTTTTTCTCAACGTTAAATTAAATCGCTTTGCGATTTTATGGAATCGATCAAAACTCTTCTGCTCTGTCAATGTGTCGACGCCGATGTAGTAGCCAAGTGAAGCCTGCGGAACTATCATTTGTATTTTTTCAAACATTTCTTGTATTGGTGAAACTTCGATCATCCCGGTAATGTTTGAAGCAGGATACCCATACTCTGCAATAGTCCAATTAATGCCGCAAAACACAAAAGGAATATCACTGTTGATGAAATAGGGAGACACCAGGTATTTTGACGCATTATCGTCCGCCACTATAACCACATCAGGTTTCCACTGCTCTATAAATGCTTTAGCTTCTTTCCCTTTCTGTATCTTCTGATATTCCTCCTTTAAATGTTTAGTATCCATGTTAATCTGCTTAAAATCACAGCGAGTTAATAATATTTTTTTAACGCCTTCTTCTATACCATCTGCCCACTCATACCCCTGATGATAGGATGAAACGAATAAACAACGTGCTGCATCAGCATTAGTAGAAAAAAAGACAATAGCCAGAAAGACGATAATTCCATAGTTCTTATTGTCTATTTGCATTTTTGCAGTTCTGAATGATTCGTTGATTGCAACTGCAAATATCCTATAAATATGTTTATCCAAAAACGGTCACTCGTAATAATTGGAAGCGATTGAGCACTTTCTGCAATCGACCATACATCATTCAACACTATATAAAGATAGCAGATTCCCGCTAATATAAAACAATATCTCAACTATTTCATAGCATAAAACTTAGGGTAACAGCAAATCCTCGTACTTTAGTTATTCCCAGTATCCTTACTTTGTGTCAATTACGATAATTATTTGCACAATGGCTACATTATAAGATCATCATGAGTTGACACGAACATCCAATTATTTACAAACATGATTTATCATCGTGATTACTTCACTTCAAAGTCACTACTTCATTTTATCTACGTTGCCCCTCCCCCGTTTTTTAAGTTATTCTTTCCAAGGTGATCTTGGCCTATTTTCAAATGGTCTATACATCTCTAGTATCTTCCTTTTTCTGTTATATACCCGTAACGTTTGAGACTTAGGCATTTATTGCGGATCTATTTTGCATCAGGATACCAAAACATCAGGACACCAAAAATAGGCGCTTTAAATGAGGCGAAGTGATGAGTATTAGCTAGTCGGTTATTATGAAGAATTTCAACGCAGACTTGGAATAAATTGAGTGGCAATTACACCCAATCTCAAACGGCACGGGTACATATCGGTGATAAAGTGATATCTATGATAACACCACACCAACGCTAAGATTAATGTACATCACAATCGTTACGCAGATAGAAATGTCGTCGCATAAAAAAAGGGAGCAGAATTATCTACTCCCTACAATCTTGGTGGGTGCTGAGGGGATCGAACCCCCGACATTCGCCTTGTAAGGGCGACGCTCTCCCAGCTGAGCTAAGCACCCCAACTAAGGCCGCGAATTTTACACGAATTCTTTACTTATACAAGAATAATTCTTGCAATTCACTGAGCTAACGAGAAAGATAATATATTGCAGTTTTTATAGTATGACCAACTCTCAAAATATGATTATTATCCAAACTAATTGTTTTAAATAGATTATATTGACCCGGTTTTTAACTGTTAATCACATGCTTGAAAGGAAATCTGTCGAATATTCTTATCAGAAATGACCAATTCGGATTAAACCGAATATGGCGTCACATGAAAGAATTAATAATATTCAATCTCCAAAACAGTATATACATTTGTTAGTTCTGATAATTTATTAAAAATAGACAAGTAACTACTCAGTGTATTTTACAATAAATACGTCAAATTGAGCATTTGGTGTTATATAGGTAGTAGAAACCGTTGTCCGCATGGACGCGGACATCGAGCGCCCATGGATGGATTTACTTAGGATAACTATATAGTACCTAATGCGATTCACTCCAAATACCCTGAGTAGTTACATAGACAATTGCTAATCATTTACAAACTCTTTCAGCTATGTTGTTATTACAGCTTCAATAGGAACAACTAACTCAAACCCGGAGCTCTTTTTGGCAGTAATTTGGACAAAAACAGTAAACAAAAAAACATACGAAGTGAGAACCGCCGGCAACTCTATCCGCCTTTATACAAACCGTGTTTTTCATTCTCAATACAACCCCCATCAACCATTTAGTGGGCAAGTTTGGGATTTACTCTCTCTGCCTTCACTTTTTTTTCCTCAGGACAACAAACCAAAACGTATTCTTGTACTTGGTGTTGGCGGTGGTGCTGCGATCAAGCAGCTCGTCTATCTCAATAAACCAGAACAGATAACAGGGATTGAGCTGGATAAAACTCATATCTCTATTGCAAAACGCTTTTTTAATCTCAAAAATTCTGACTCAACACAGTTGATTCACCAGAGCGCTTGGGAGTGGGTAAAAAATTATGACGGAGAAAAATTTGATTACATTGTTGACGACCTTTTTTCTGATGAAGACAATGAGCCTAGACGTGCGATAACTGCAAATTCAAGTTGGATTAAAAAACTCAATAAGTTACGCTCAGACAATGGAATTATTGTCATAAATTTTGCTGATGATAAAGAACTATACCAATGCGGAATATTTACTGATAACAAATTAAATAGAACTTTCACTTCATGTTTTAAGCTAGAGACGCCTCATACTTATAATCGTGTTGGCGTTTTTTCAACGCAGACTATTACCAAGAAAGAGTTAAATGATAATATCAACATTGAATCAACAAACAATAAATATTTTTCTACTAGACATCTAAGATTTAATATCAAGAAAATTAATTTTAGTGACTAGAGTATATCGAACTGAGGTTATGGTTGAATCCCAAGATAGAAATCTTCTTTCTCACGCGCCTTACCAATTCATACTCAAAAATCTCTTACTTGTTATCTATATTTATCAATGTGATCTATAGAACATACAAATACCCGAAACACACAAAGATACTGTCATTTTACCCGCAAAAATAGTATCTTTCCTCTAATAACATAATTTCACATTCAATTATCATGCATAGACAACAGCTTCTTCAGTTACTCTCAAGCTACAAAACACCGTTTATGGAAGAAGCGGCTATGGTCGCTCGCACGCACCGTTTTGTGCAGCAACACGATAACTGTTTTGATCGCAATCTAGCACATGGTCATGTTACCGGTTCTGCCTGGGTGGTTAACCCGGCCCGCAGCCATGCATTGATGTTGCACCACCGCAAACTGGATCTATGGCTACAACCCGGTGGTCACGCCGATAAAGATCCCGATATTGAGCGTGTCGTGTTGAAAGAAACCTCTGAAGAATCCGGTGTTGATCTGGCACATATCAGGTTAGTAAGTGACACTATCTTCGATATAGATATTCACACAGTCTATGCCAGTGAACACGATCCACGCCATGAACATTTCGACATTCGTTTTTTGTTGGAAGTAGATGACAACATTCCTTTACCAGGCAATGATGAATCTCATCAAGTCATTTGGGTACCGCTGGAACAAGTATCTCGCTTTAACAATGCTCGTTCGCTATACCGCATGGTGCAAAAAACTCGACGTCTTGATACTCCCCGTTACGCCTAGGAGGCTGTCCGAGAATGGGAGTCGTAATGAGGGAAAGCGATTTTGAATCAGATTTTTTGATCGTTTGAGGTTAATAGCCTTAGCTATTCATCGAGAAGGATCGAGAAATCTGATCAAAAATGATTTTCCGCTGTAGATTTTCCATTCTCGGACAGCCTCCTAAACCCTTAGTCACTTTCTCGCTTCATGTACAACTTCCCTGCGATTACTTTTTTGTCCACCGCATTAATAACCATTGATAGAGGCCTATAGGCCGATTGATGGAAGGAAGGAAATAAATAGAAAGAGTACGTGCAAATATTCGCGTTATAAACCAGGCTTTTCACTACCATGGTTCTTCATCAAATAAGTAAGATATACCCGTAGTGTATAGATCTAAACACGCACAGGAAAGTATCTAATTTACCTGTGCGTGTTATCTTTATGTGCTTGGTTGATTCAATGTTGCACAAGAGCTATTGAATATCTCCGCTAAGGCAAACAACCTTTCCATATCCTCAGCGTTGGCTAACTCTTGGTTTCGATTGAAGGCTAACATTACTCCATTTCGAACTTCCAGATAGAATCCTTTGTGACTCACCAGAAACTCGATCAGCTCGGCAGAAATATATGGCGAAGGATCATTTTCCTCTTGACCATAGACACGATAGCTCTCGGCAAAGTCACCTACCCCAGCGGACAGCGTCACTTCACGATAATCCGCCAAATAGCGCCGCAGATAATGTCCAGGCGCGATAACAAAATCGGGGACAGTCGCATCAGGACAACGTAAAGTGATAATAGTGTGCCAATGCTTGGAATAATAATCCGGTGCCGCAGTGTGGCTGTAGTCGACCAGTCGAACTTCACAGCCGTGGTAATCCCCCGTCATCACATTGCTTTCCTGCTTATCCGAACCTCTACGTAAATACACAAAATCATGCACGTTAAGTATACTTAGTGTACCCAGCTCTAATTCTAAATCCCAACGTTCGGCCAACTTCTCCATTTGAATTTCACGCTGGGTACGCTTAGCTTTTTCCTTAACCAGTATGATGTCGTGCATGCGCGCCGAGAGCGAATGATTAGTGAATTGGAAAAAGTTTTCCAGTCCCAGCAATTCAAACGCCCGTTTATCACGGCCACACTCATCCTGGAACTGATGAAGATATTCCATGCCAGTGTGATCAATAATGCGCCCCGACTCATTGATAATTAGCGTAACGCCGGCTTTAGGCGGTAAATTTGCAAGCAACTTATCCAGATGCAGCAGGTTAAAACAGACGATGGAGGACAATGTTATTTCGTAGTGAGAATTCCCGTCACGCTCCTCTTGCTTGACTGTAATCACCGGGTCACTGAACAAGCCTCGCAAATTACGCCACAACAATGAAAACGATTGACCAAAGTTCAATCGACCATTCAACACAGAACGAAATGATGGCATCAGTAAATACAATAGCATCAACACTTCAGCTGCAACACCGATAAGGATTCCCGATAACAAATCAGTACCCAGAATAGCAAGCACTGTGATGAGAAAAATAACAATTTGATCACGCCCGATCGCATAGGTCTTAGTGAAGACCTTGTATTCACATAATTTCCAACCAACATAAATCAGGATCGCAGCAATTGCAGCCAGTGGCACACGCGCGATAATATCTATGGCAATAAACAGGAAGATAAGCAAGAAAACGGCGTTATAAAAATTTGCCCATAAGGTGCGCCCACCCGCGTCTATGTTAACGCGACTTTTAACCCCGCCAGGTATAATCGTTAAACCACCAAAAACACTGGATAGTGAATTAGAGATACCCATGGTCCGTAAAGTAATGTTGGCATCCGATTTACGTTGGAAGGGGTCGATTTTATCCACTGCTTTTATCGTAGCGAGTGACTCAACTCCATCGATTAAAGTAAGCGTAATCACTACCAGCAATATGCTCCACCACAACTCAGGCCGACTTAATACCTCGTCAAAAGCTGGGAAAGTAATTCCACCTTCAAGTAAATTCTCCGGCATAGTGATCAAAAATTTGGCATCAAGATTAAATAGGTAGCCCAAAACAATACCAAGACAAGCGACAAATAATGGTGGCGGCACCTTGCGCATCCATTCGTGACGAGTACCATTAAGGTAGAACATCAAAAATAGACTCAACCCGCCAATGAAGAAAATGCTCCACTCTAACTGTGGCACTGCCAGAGGCAGTTTACTAATCGTTTCCAGCATGCTCTGCGCCGCTGGCGACACGGCACCCATTAAGGATGGTATTTGCTTGATAATAATCATGAGACCGATGGCAGCGAGCATTGCTTCCACCACGGTTACAGGGAGAAAAATGGCGTAACGCCCTGTCTTCAAGAACGCGAGCACAATTTGTACGAGTCCGGTGAGGCAGATGGCCACCAATAACAGAGGATAACCCGCCGCTAGATCACCGCCACCCAGCATCAACATACCGGCTAATAAAGCGGGCGCCAAACCAGCGGCAGGTCCACTAATGGTCACATAAGCTCCACCAAGAAAGGGGAAAATAAAACCCGCTATAATCGCTGAAATCAAACCAGTGACCGGAGGAGCACCTGAAGCGATGGCAATACCCAATGAAAGAGGCAAAGATACTAATGCCACTTGCATCCCAGCTAATATATCGTAACGCCAGTGTTTTAAGCCCTTTATTCCGTTCTGTGGTGCCTCAGTCATGTATATCCCCGTATTTATGCATAACAACTGTTGATCAAATTTGTTTGACTCAAATTAAAAATTATTCAAGGACTAACGCCCGAGAGATTATGGACAGCGTTCATCGCTGCATGTGCCGCCACATTAACATCAGCTTCTGTTCCCGCCAACGTTAGTCGACCAAATGCTCCCACCGCACGACAATCTACCAAGGTGATATTTGCTGCTTTTTCTGCTTCATTGGCAGCATAAACAATATACCCAGCGGGTTCCGTTTCTAGTATAAACATGCTTTGCCCAGGTAAAATCATCGATCCCTTGCGGTCCTGTCGATTAATTAATACCGCATGATCTGGTGTAATCGCACGCACAACTTCACTCCAGGCGATGCGACATTTCTGGCGTGCGTCTTCTTTTGTTCTAAGTTGACTTAACACTGCACGCCCAGCTTCAATCACATCGCTTTGGTCACGGTGATGAAAAACCATAGATCCGAAGGCTCGTTCGACTACCTGTTGTCCTAAATGAACGCGAGTCGCCTTCAAAGCGACATCAGTAAGTCGATGTATTGCCATACCGGGCTCGACTTCGAGCCACAGGCAAGCATCACCTGGTACCGGAAGAAATCCCTGAGACACAGTCCCCAGATAAACAGCTAACTGGGGCTGCAATGAATCTATGAACACATAGGTTCGTAACTTAATCATATAAAGTCTTCTTAAATCCGTACAATGACATTGTAAACCTACTCCTCATGTTTACTCTTACTCCGCATGGTCTCGTGACGCTTTGAAAATTGCGCATATAATGTCTTCATACGTTCATTAATCAAAGGTTCACTTGCCAAGGCAAATTCAAGAAAAGCACTAGCGATAGGTGACAATTCTATATCTTTTGAATGAACCAAATACCACTTACGTTCGATGGGAAATCCTTCAACATCAAGAACATCTACCGGCCCTTCAGCACCTTCCAAACCTAAAGTATGTAACGATAATATAGCCAAACCCAAACCACCGATTACCGAATGTTTGATCCCTTCATTGCTACCTATTTCCATCCGTATATTCGGTGTTAAACCACGACTTGCAAAAAGTTTCATCATGGTATCCCGAATACCAGATCCTATTTCGCGAGAAATTAATGGTTCTTGTGCTAATCGTTCTATGGAAATATTTGATTCTTTCGTCAACGGATGATCACGTGCAGCCATTACTACCAATGGATTTACAGCAAAGGAGTAGGCTTTGAGATTTGGCCAGTTTTCTGCTGCCTGCCCAACAATGTAAAGATCGTCTTCATTATTGAGTATGCATTCATGAATACGATCACGATTAGTGACTTTAAGAGAAATATCAATTCCAGGATACTCTCGAAAAAAGTCCCCTAAAATTTCTGGTGCAAAATACTTGGCTGTGGAGATGACCCCCAACCGTAAACGTCCTCGACGAACGCCTTTGAGTTCAGCAATACGTGTATCAAGATCAGACATACAATCGAAAATTTGTCTGATAGCACGATACAAATGTTCGCCCGCTTCGGTTGGTTTGAGTTGACGACCAGATTGATCAATCAGTGGCAATTCCATTACGTCTGTCAATTTTTTTAATTGGGTAGACACCGTAGGTTGGGTAAGAAATAGTTCCTCGGCGGCACGAGTAAAACTCCCTAAGCGCACAACAGCCTCAAAGATCTGCATCTGTCGAAAAGTGGTGTGGCGAATTAAATAATCGGGCAATCCACCTTTAAATCGGGATTTATCCTGCTCAGCCATCATCTACACCTGTTGAGATTGAGTAGGAACGCTTCATATATTATCGCAACGGCTTGCTGAATTTTTCTGGTGTAATCACCTCTACGTCAGAAACAAAGACAGTTAAGTGGTAACCTTTATTTATTTTACGTTCAATACTCTCTAACAACACCTCAAGATTCTCTAAGGGGACGATCACCTTGACTAATATGTTAGCGTCAAATCCGCTTATATCCGCTTGCAATCCAGAGGAACCCTCACCTCTCGCTCGCAATATTGTGTAACCACTTGCCCCGTATTTTTTAAACATCTCCACCAATCGATCTTCCATAGAATCGATACTGATGATGTTAAGCAATTTCTCTGGATACAACGTCACCATAATTCAGCTCTCCTTATAATGTTGTAAACGAAATGACATTAAACTGCCAGTGCCTGTGCGAGATTATGGTAGAGCGGTATTCCCACGATAACATTAAAAGGGAATGTAATACCTAATGATAAGGTGAGATAAAAGGACGGATTGGCCTCTGGCACTGCCAGACGCATGGCTGGTGGAACAGCTATATAAGAGGCACTGGCGGCTAAAACACCCACTAGCGTAGCACCTCCAACGCTGAAATCGAGAATGCTCGTACCTATGTATACGCCTACTAAACCACCAATCAGCGGCATCACGATACCAAAAGCAGCCAGCACTAGACCCACCTTACGAAAATCACCGATGCGACGCGCTGCTACCATACCCATCTCAAACAGGAATAGGCACAATACGCCCATAAAAATATCGTCGATAAAAGGAAACAGCTTATTCATACCTGAGGGGGTTGAAATAGCACCAATGATCATAGAGCCGATTAGCACTACGACACTGCCATTGGTAAATGCATCACGTAACAACGACCCAAAGTTTGACTGGTTCTCAGCTCCACTATTGTCAGATATGCTTGAAACTTGGCTGCCATCTTTCGCTGCTAACGTTTGACGAGCTTTAGCCGCAAGAAGAAGCCCTACTACGATTGCTGGTGATTCCATCACTGCAAGCATAATCAACGGATATGTTTCATAAGTAATGCCAGCACTATCGAGATACGCAACGGCGGTAAGGAAAGTACCTGCACTAACGGAACCATAATGAGCCGAAATCGCGGCTGCATCCAAGGGATTAACCTTGCGGGTTGCAACCAACATCAGATAGCCAATAATTGGCAAAGTGAAACCGAGAATTAACGCCCATACAATCGAATTAAGAGCGATCATAATGTCAGCTTTAGCTAACTCATAACCGCCATGTAAACCGATAGACATTAACAAATAAATGGAGAGAATCTTTGCTAAATCAGGTGGGAACCGCAGATCAGAGCGGATTAGTCTAGCAATTACTCCAAGTGCAAAAAATAGCACTGCGGGTAACAACAAATTACTCAGACTTGACATAGTATTTCTTGCCTCTCTTACTGCAATGGTGCTTTAAGCCCGTCCCATCATCTTACTCAATCTGAGAAGACAAACACCATTCTTGTTTTAATCAGGCCAAACACGACGTGAAGTAAATACTACAGAAGTCTCTTCCGTCTTATCAGATTTGACTTTTGGCGCGTTTTTTTTCGTTGGTTCAACTTTTACCGTTGTTTCATCTTTTGATTTCACACTAGGTTTTCTTGTTGAACTCCCCGCATCGTTTGAAGCTTGTTTGTTGTTCGTACTCATATCACTTTCCTTTTCAGCGTCTTTAGTTGGTCAACCGCGCTGCGGGAACCAGTACATCCATCAAGTTGGCAAATTGCAACATATCTTCGCTTACAACATCACTTTCGTCTTCTGGACGTAATACAATAGATACGTGTGTACGGCCAAAACTCATGTCTGGATAATATCCTCGGCTTTCGGATAGCTCCGCAGCACGATCGAGAAATTCACGTGTCTCTTCGTAATCAGAAAACTCAATACGACGTTCAAGCCGCGCCGGACGTTTGCGTGTTACCCAATTAGTACTCATGACTGTACTCCTCGCTTAATTCGATTCGGTCGTATGACCAGTTTCTATTTGCTGCCGCCAAACTTCAATTTCTGCGGCATGCTGCTGCTCTTCACGCAGCAATGTTTCAAAAAATATTCTATTTTCATGATCTTGTGTGCGGCTACAATAACGCACTGCTTGATCATAAAAAGTAACAATCTCTGCTTCCAATTCAGCAGCATGTTTCATTAATTCTGGCAATGAACCATTAAGACGTACTGGTCTTATACTGCTTGCGTTTGGTGCGGCATTTAGTGCCAACATTCGGCCAATAATTCGTTCTGCGTGTTGCATTTCCTCTTGTGCCTCATGACGGAATTTTTCTCCCGCTTGTGGCATGCCACGCAAATCTAACAGCTTGGCCAGCGATAAATATTGCTGTACTGCTGATAATTCAAAACTCAGGGCGCGTCCCAGATATCCGAGAATAGCCAGATCCTGTGTCATAATTTCCGCTGCCTTTCATTATCAATATAAAAGTCAGGCGTGGTCAGGAAGAAAAAAGAGGAGAACTCCCTACCACGCACTGTTTTACTTCGTATTACTCTTTACTACCGCCAAGAACTGGCTCTACTTCTTTGTGTGGACGAGCAATAATGTGCGCTGCAACTAGGCCATCACCAACACGTTCACAAGCGTCTGCACCAGCACGGACTGCTGCGTTAACAGCACCTGTTTCGCCACGTACAAGAATTGTGACGTAACCACCGCCTACAAACTCACGTCCAATCAGACGTACTTCTGCTGCTTTAGTCATCGCATCTGCTGCTTCAATTGCAGGAACTAATCCACGCGTTTCGATCATGCCCAATGCTATACCGTATGAATCACTTGCCATAATATTACTCTCCTCTATAGGATGGTTTTAAAAATAAGATGCTTCTAATAATTATAAAGTTTTATTTGTATTGCTCATGCTCATGCTCAATACTGGCTCCACTTCTTTATGTGGACGAGCAATAATGTGCGCTGCTACTAGGCCATCACCAACACGTTCACAAGCATCTGCACCAGCACGGACTGCCGCATTAACAGCACCTGTTTCGCCACGTACAAGAATTGTGACGTAACCACCGCCTACGAACTCACGTCCAATCAAACGCACTTCTGCTGCTTTAGTCATAGCATCCGCCGCTTCAATGGCTGGCACAAGACCGCGTGTTTCGATCATACCCAATGCAATACCGTAGTTATTTTCGCTCATTGCTTTATCTCCGTCTTGGTCAATCATTACTTGTTTATTAAAAAATTTACACTCTGAAGTCTAATGTTGCAGTCAGGTCTGCATATGCAGCTGCCCAGTTTCTTCATCCCAAAAATCTATAATTCCGCCAATAGTCAAGTCGGTTAGAACTGCCTTATTTTCTAAAGCATGACGCGCCGCTGAACCACTTACTACAAACACCCAATTACCTGACCGGCATCCGCAAGTATCTACTGCCACTTGTAACTTACCGTTTCTGTCACTCAATAACCGCAGGCTGGTTTGGAAAAGCCCTGGATGGCGATGTGTAGATACCAACGACCCAACCACCTGCAGAATTTCCATTAGCTCTGCGCCTCATCCCAATAGTCAATAATACCGACAATGGTGAGATCACTAGGATATTCTTTACTACCCGCCGCTTCGCGTGCCGCAGAACTACCAACACAAAGTACCCAATCACCCGGCGAACAACCGACTGAATCCACCGCAACTAAACGTGTTTTACCATCTAACACAACTTGCAAATGTTTGTGTTCCATTCCTGGAATTCGATTAGTTGCGACTAACGGTTTTTCGACCTTGCAAATTTTCATCAGTGCGTTTCCTGTCTGTTCAATTCCAAGGAGCAACCTATCGTCTCAGCCTTACCATCAGCATGGCAGTCACGTACCATTAGCAAAGTATGTAACAAACCCTGCTTGGCATAATCACTAAAACGACTACGCAACGCTTCATCCAACTGGTGGCAGCGTGCCTCGGCTCGCGTCTTCGCACCGGGTACCTGGCCGTGATAGTCATTTCGAATCACTACCGGAATAGGAAGACCGCGCTTAACATTGAGACCCGTGAAAATTTTAATGCCAACATCTAAATCCCTGGCACCCTCTTCCACCGTTTGCAGGTAGGCAAAATATGTCAGATTACGCAGTTGTACTTCTTCGAAACCGATTCCCATACCAATAAAACATTCTTGATGGCCGATATCACTGTAACAACCACCATGATATTGGCGTACATAGTCTATTTGAGACAAATTAGCGTATAATAAATACGACGATAGTTTCAACATTCCTTCCGCAGGGAGTGAAGCACCATGTGCTTTGTACTTACTTTCAAGATATTCTTTTACCGCTACTTCTGGCCTGTTCGCAGATACTACCGAGCGAGTTACTTCGTATAACGCCATTGCATCAATATGAAACGAAGCGTCAATTGAACCGTCAGCATCAGGCAAGTGTAATCGGATCACATCATTATCAGTATCTATACCAATCAATAATAGGTCGATTGAAGCACCACAACAAAAACTGTTCTCGACACCTTGTTTAAAATCTTGCAATCTTTCCAGCGCCGCAGTCGCAGCTTTTTTTATATCACTACCGTGTGCAGCACAACCTTCACTATCAGGCTTTGACGAACTGTGATGATAAACAGCAACTTTGAGATAACGAGTCGGCGCATCAGCAGCATTCGGACTAGCTTCACGATGTCGCAACATTTCTGTCTCGACCCATTTTTGCAGGCTATCTTCCACATCAAATGTCGCACCAGCGTAAGATTTTCGTCTAACGGACTTATAAGGAAGACGCAACACATAGCGAATTACATGCGCTAAGCGGCCATCAGCACAAGGCGATACATCCAAAGTATGGAATCCACAGGATTCTAAAAATTGCTGAAAACCTTCTTCATTTTCACTGGCCAATGGCTTAGCGGTAAAAAACTCACCAGACATTTTGGTGAACGTTTCAAATACACACCAGGCATATAACTTACCTATATCAAGCGGCTTAATCCAACTATCCGCAAGCAACGACTCAGGTAATTCAAAGCCTAATTCGTTCTTCGCTAAAACTTGTGAGCGGTTTGCAAAATCAATTTCGTGCTGCATTGCTGATAACTTTTGCAATGTAGATTCTATCTGCGTAAAGGCCTGTTTAACCTGCTGTTCATAATTGTACAAGCTGCTGTTTTCAGCTGTACGGGTAAACGGATGAGCACCACTGTTCGCTGACCAGCCATGGGCATTTGTATGCCCCTGGTGCAGTGCGCGCCGCTGCAATGGCTGTCGCCCTTGCATTGCTCGTCTGCTTTTTTCTCTGGTATTGAACATCTTAATTAATCCGTCTTCCTAAATTCTTTGTTTATAATTAATTCATTTTTAATCTGGTTAGCGAGGCCAATAACAGCCTCGCTTTCCGATAACATAGACACACTTATGACTTAACCTCGAGCACCACCCGAGAGTGTTACTAGCGCACCACTTTCTGTAGAACCGCTACCGCCAGTTACATTGATGTCGTTACGCTCAACAACTTCCTTCTTCTGCTCTGGCGCAGAAGATGGCATTGCGCTTATGGGACCACGTCTTGTCGGATTTCGCTTCACTGATGAAGTACCTTCCGTACCAGTAACATGATCACCACGACCCCAGTCATTGCCTGTTATTTTCAAACCTGCATCAAGACCTTCGCCTGTCACTCGCGATACCTTAGCATCATCCACTTTTGGTGACGTGACTACTGCTGCAGCTCTCGCTTTTCTATCTCCAAACCGAAACTGCTCAGTACCGGTGATTTTTCCTTCGCCCATAGAGAAAGTTCCACTAACTAACCCTTTCTCATATCGGGTGCCAGTGACATTCTCACGTGCAGAAACCTGAGGTTGTTGGCTAGCATGAATTGGCGGTACAACACTGAAATCACCCCAAGGCGCTCCAGTTAGTGGTTGAGGAAAATCCGGCTCACTTACTTGAGCTGGCTTTACTGCACACACTTCCTGTTGCTCTGTAGTGCCAATGTAAGTTGTACCACTAACATCACTACAAACACCCTTTCCAGTACCAGTTAATCCAGCAAATCCAGGTTGTTGACCTGTAATGTCACGTCCAACATTGTTACCTGCTTTATTCTGATTGCGCACTTGGCTCAGCTTTACTTCATCCGGCTTACAGAACTGATTAATCTGTTCCGCACCCGTGTAAGGTGTACCTGTCACTGCGCTACAAGTTCCAGCTTCATCACCTGTCACTTGTTCCGAACGTGCCGGTTTAGAACCAGAGACAATCTGTCCTCGTGTTGTTTGCGAAAAGCTAACTTTAGCACTACCAGGTTCCTGTTTAGTGCTGCAGAAATCATCAAACTGTTCTCGACCTACATACTCACTGCCAGTAACAGTGCGACAACTACCTTGCTCATCACCAGTGACATTACCACTACGACCAACTTTACTACTGGTGGTAATTGTTCTGCCGCTCAAACTTTCACTAGTTGACACTTTTTGTGGTACTTGAGGCGCTTCTGTCTGACAAAACTCAGTAAATACATCACTTGAAAAATATTCAGTTCCTGTCACATCTCGACAAAGCCCTGTCTCATCTCCAGTAATTTTTTCACTGTGCGACACATTTGTACCACTAACCGCTTTAGCTTCAGCAGCGTTGCGTGGACGACGAGTACGAATTGGTGCGGAAGAAGTATTTCCACGAGCACCACCTTTACTACGCGACTCACGAACCACGCGAGCAAGATCTCGTGCAGAAATCTCAGGATTAGCCTGTCGAGCCAGTGAAGCAGAAGAATTTTTGCCGTGAGCTTCCAATCCAGCCTTACCACGACCAGCCATCGCTGCGCGACGTGCACGTGATAACATACGGCCAGTAGTGCTAGCATTCACAAGCGGTTTTCTTCTCGCAGCTTTTACACCTACACTGCCAGTAGAAGCAGGCGCACTCAAACTTGGTGCTGGTGCTGGTGCAGCTGCCGCAGCAGCTTTTGCCTCCGCCTCTTGACAGCATGGACCACCACAACCGCAGTTACCTTTGGATGTTTTAGCTTCTGCTGCAGAACGACGCTTCATTGCCATTTCACTATCACGCTTACGATCATTGCTTCTATCTGCCCGCTTTCCACGTGCAGCTAGAGATTCACGACGCAAACGCGAAGCACTCTTTTGAGCACGTTTTGGCTTAGGCATACTACTCGCGGGAGCAGGTGCAAAGCTCGGCGCAACAGGAGCAGCAGCTTGTGGAGCTGGCGCAGGCGTAGGATTCGCAACTGGAACCGGTGCACGCTCTCTTCTGTTAGGCTGACGGGTAGGTGCTGTAGCCGCAGCTGAACGACCTTTGCCATTCACTTGCAGTTGTCGGCGTGCCCTAGAGGCAGCACGACCAGATTGCTGTTGGCTTGCCATATTATTTCCCATCCGTTCTTAAAA
>CALZJE010000050.1 GCA_945787715.1 uncultured Ectothiorhodospiraceae bacterium
TTCATTTCAGTCTCCCAATTGTTTGGTCATTTGTCCAATGCTAGTTTAGTACGCTAGCGCTGAACTTTGGGAGGCTGACTATATGATTATCAGGTCTTGATACGGAGTCTGGGGTCAGGTCTTCGGAGTCTTGGGGTTGCGGAGTCTTGGGGTCACACGGAGTCTTGGGGACAGGTCTTGATACGTGCAGCATCCTCTTTCCTGTGAACTATTCTACAGTGAGTTGAATAGTTCGGCAGAGAGAAAAGGATACACGGTACGAGACCTGACCCTATATACTTTTAGAAATCATATTAAATCAGGGACCTTTTTATACTATTTGGCTACTTGCACCGTTGTTTTTTCATTTTATAGTTGCTATCGATATTCATACATTAAAGAGAAGCAACGTAATTAAATCCAAATATTATACATCCAGTATTCTCATTTTATTATTAGTATTGATTAGTATTCCTTTTAATCTGACAAGTAGTCTAGAGGAAAAATTGATTAGTAATGATTATAGATTTTGTAAAAATATAAGCTATGAGGAAAAATACCGTAGTACACATTATGTTTGGCGAAAAAGTAGAGTTACATGTGAGTAGCCATTTTCGGTCTTTAAAGCCCTGGGTTTTCTGCTATCTGGCTTTTTAACTAGCTTATTACCCTTTTATGTAATTGCTTCGCCTGTCCCACCTTTAAGTGTTTCATGCCTAATTGTTAATGATAATTTTCCAGCGGTAATTATGCCAAAACCAATAAGCAAGACAGTGGAGCTGAGAGTGGACCAACTCTCTAGCGATGGAATAAAAATTATTTATGAGACTGAACAATTTCGTTTTCAGGTTCTTTTAAAGTCTATACTGAGTTTCCATGATGAAAATAATATCGTAAGTTTTTATGCCGAAATATTTAACAAACAATCTAGACTATCTGTACGAGCTTCTAGTAGCGGCAAAAGAAATCCATCTGATTTAATCGAAGCGGAAGTTTCCATGCTAGTATTTTCTAAAAATTCTGATAAAAAATCAGCTGAACTTCGCATGTCTTGCGGAAGTTTGTGACGCTGAATTCATAAGGGGCAAATCCCTTAACTGCTTAGAAATGAGATTGCCGGGAGACGAATATATATGCTTTATGAAGGTCCTCCGACTGATTGCTCTCGACAATTGCTCCTGCATCGCCTAAAGCGCCTACTTTTAGTGCGCTACCTTCGCCCATCCATTGGCTCGTTCCTCCTGCTTCCATACAGTCGTCAATCAGAACGTCCAGATAGAAACTAAATCTGAGCGCAATTTGTGCGATTCATATCTTCCGTGCAAAGGATTCAGAGCGTATTTTACGAAGATAAGGATTATATTTGGGAGTACTATTTGATTAGGATCAAGTTTTAGTGCGAATTAGTCGCTAATTTTAATGATGACTAGTGCGACTCAACTGACAAAATGCGGATAATTCTACTTTTTTCTCTACTTCTTCCCTGCTTCTCTTTTGCTCAAGATATAAACTTGGAGCTAATTCTCGCCGCACGTGAAGGAAAAATTCATCGTGTGAAATCTTCTCTGATGGCCGGTGCAGATGTGGATGGCACTAATAAAAAAGGTAAAACTGCTTTGATGGGAGCGGTTTCCTTCGGGAATACACGGATTGTTAAATATCTGCTTATTGAAGGAGCTGATGTTAATGCGCGTGATTCAAATGGTTATACCGCGCTGATGAATGCTGCGCTGATCGGTCATGAAGCCATTTTTAGGGAGTTATTTACACAGGGAGCGGATATCAATGCAAAAGGTAAAGATGGAACGACGGCGCTAATTAACGCTGCATTTTCTGGGCAAACTGAAATCGTCAAGTTGTTACTTGCACGTGGTGCCGATCCCAATGTCGTGACACTGGATAAAACAACGGCGCTTCATAATGCTGCATACTTTGGTTATCACGAAATTGCTTCTATGTTGATTGGTCGAGGCGCGGATGTTAATGCAGCAGATAGTACTGGGTTGACACCGCTAATGAGCGCATCATTTTATGGGCATGAGCAGATTGTGGAGTTACTTGTGGCTAAAGGTGTGGATCTTCAGGCTGAAACACCAACAGGTATTACTGCACTGAAAAATGCACAAGCTGCACATAATGAGGATATCGTTGATATTTTGGAAAGTGCTATTGAAGAAGCAGAGGCAAAAGCCGCTGCAGAAAAAGTGGCTGAAGGGCAGCAACAAGCTGCGAACCCGTGAATAATTATCACTATATAAAACATTAGAATTTCCTGTATATTACAATCAATTCTTTGACAATTAGCTATTCAACGATATGAACCTCCTATTACTAATTGTTGCCTTAATTGCGACGACTGTGATGATTGCTATAGTTTACAAACGGTGTGAGTCAGAGAATATTGCCGATTGGGGCAATAAGTGGCTAAACGTTTTAGATGGTTTAAACCGTATTTTATGTCATAATTTTCACCGGCAGGAAAAAGCATACTTTTCGCTCCCTGACTCTGGCTCTGCCGTCATTGTTGCAAATCATATCTCTGGTCTCGACCCTTTCTTGTTACTTGCTGCCAGCAAACGCCCTTTGCGATTTATGATCGCACGAGAAGAGTATGAACGCTTTGGCTTGACCTGGTTATTTAAAGCGGCAGGATGCATTCCTGTGGATCGAAAGAAAAAGCCTATTGACGCTATGCATGAAGCTATCGCTGTTTTGGATAAAGGAGAAATCGTAGCAATGTTTCCCCATGGTGGAATAAAGTGGCCGACTCATGAGGATAATATGATAAAAGGTGGCGCGATTCGCTTAGCTCAAAGAAAACGTTGTCAGATATATCCTGTTTTTATTCATGGTGTAGGAATAAGTGGAACAACCTTTTTTGCATTACTTGGTAGAAGCCAGATTGAATTGGATTTTTATGAGCCAATTTCATGTGAAGATACTGACTATGAAAGATGTGTGAGGCATCTCTCCCAAATCCTTAATGTTCGACGAGGATAGATTACTGGACTACTCACTGGACTACTCACTGGACTACTCACTGGACTACTCACTGAACTATTTACTTAACAACAGTCCCTATACTATCGAAATCTTTTGCGGCAAAATATACGTCGATTTGTAATCCACCCATTTCTGAGGTTTCTAATTTAAACTCCAGGCGATGCAAATCGGCAATTCGAGTTACAATTGATAGCCCTAGGCCACTGCCAGATTCTTTGGTTCCTAAGCTCCGATAAAAGCGGTTGAGTACTTTGCTTCTTTCTTCTGGAGGAATGCCAGGTCCGCTGTCCGCGATTGTAAGGATAATTGTGTCGTCTTTACGATTTATCATAACTTGCACTTCGCCGCCCTGAGGCGTATAGCGAATAGCGTTATCAATCAGGTTTCGCATTAACACAGCGATAGCGTCGCTATTGCCAGAAACAAACTTCCCACGAGTTCCGCTTAAACTGATTTCAATATTCTTATCAATAGCAAGCATTGCCTCATTGCTAAGCACACTCTCTGCAGCAATAAACAAATCGAAACGTCGGATATTGGTTAAGCCGGTATCCGGGTCAAGCCGTGCAAGTGTTAGTAGTTGCTCTACCAGTCGAGTTGCGCGATTAACGCCTTGAACCACTTGACGCAAAGCTCTTTGTTGTTCTTTTGGATTTTCACTTGCTTGCAGTGCAATTTCTGCGTGTGTTTTTAAGGCAGCTAATGGTGTTCGCAATTCATGTGCTGCATCTGAAGTAAATCGTCTTTCCGTATCAAATGCGGTTTTCATTTGAGAGAAAAGGTGATTGATAGAAGAGGTGACAGGTCGTGCTTCGGTTGGGATTTTGTGTTGTTCAATCGGAGAAAGGTCATTGACTTTTCGTAAGCTAAGCTCGTGAGCAATACGTTTAAAAGGTGCCATGCTCTTATTAATGCTTAACCAAATAAGAAAGGCCAGAAAAGGTAAGCTAACGCTGATGGGAATCAGAATCTTTTTCAGCAAAGAGTTACCAAGCATTTGCTGAATATTAGCTTGCATTGCAACTTGAACGGTAATCAGCTCATTTTCAACAGAGGCAGAGTAGACGCGCCAGTTGTCATTGCTGAAGACAATATTTTCGAAACCCTGAGTTAAACTACTCAATTGGTATGTGGGAGCATTTTCCGAGCGTAGGGTTAATGTATCCTGATGCAACCAAACTTGAAACGCAAGTTTGTTGTCATAAGGGGATTCAGTTTGCCACAGGGATTTTTGAGCAATGTCCGTGATGTTTTTGTTTTCTTCACTTAATAATTGTTGTTCTAACAATTCATGTGTACTTATGGTTAAAAGAAATTTCGCAGATTGTTCTAGTTGAGTATCAAGTAGAGCTCTCATCTCTTTGCTGCTATCAAGGTAGCTTAAAATTGCAGCAATCACCCATACGAGAACAAACGCTGGTAATAATATAGAAAGAAGTTGGCGCCGAATAGAAGGTGTCATTGTTAGTAAGCTACGCGAGGATTTTTATTTATTTTATCTTAACCCGGATATTTTATGAAATAACCGGATTAAATATAATCGGTGAATTATTTTTTATCGATGATATAGCCAACACCACGAATGGTACGAATTAACTCCGCTCCCAGTTTTTTTCGTAAGTGGTGGATGTGTACCTCAACGGTATTACTTTCCACTTCGTCATTCCATGCATAAAGACCTTCTTCCAGCCGACTGCGCGACATAACTTTGCCATGATTTTCCAGCAATAGTTGTAGAATCGTAAATTCACGTGGTGAGATATCAATTATCTTTTCTGAAAGTGTTACAGAATGAGAAGCTGGGTCAACAATAAGTTCACCATGGGTAATAACCGGCGTAGAGCGGCCACCTCTTCTTCGCAGTAATGCTCTCAAGCGTGCAGTTAATTCTTCAAGATCAAAAGGTTTGGTTAGATAGTCATCAGCACCACTATCTAAGCCATTAACACGTTCGTCAACACCATCCATTGCGGTCAATATTATTACGGGTGTATCATTACCTTGAGCTCTCATCTTCTTTAATACTTCAAGCCCTGGTACTTTTGGTAGGCCAAGATCGAGAATTACCGCTTCATAGTCATTCGTAAGCATGGCTGTTTGTGCCGCTTCGCCATCTTCTACCCAATCAGCGGCATAGCCATTTTGCGAGAGTCCGGCTCTAATTCCGTCACCTAATAAGGTGTCATCTTCGACGATTAAAATACGCATAGTTTTGACCTTAATTTATCGGGTTGCATCCTTAACAAACCATATTAAAACAATCCTGGCAATCACATCCGTTGAAATCCACGTAAATTATTGATATTTACCTTCAGTTGCTGATTTGTTGAGCGAACAGTCTATGCTTGCCGCGATTCAATTGTGCAGCAATTCAGCAGTGAATAGAAAAGTAAGAAATATCAATCAGCTTTTACCAGAAAACTCAAAAGGATTAGCGGCAATTACTTGACGAACTTAATCGATTTTGTTTTTTAACGTTTAATGAAAAAGGTTGGTGATTTTTTTATCGGTATTTTTCTTATTTGTTGAAAATCATTTCCATGAACCCAATATAAAAATTCATAACGAATTGAGGATTGATGAAAATGCGAATGGATAAGTTAACCAGTAAATTTCAGATGGCATTGTCAGATGCACAAAGTCTTGCAGTCGGTCGTGATCATCAGTTTATCGAGCCTTTGCATGTAATGGCTGCACTGCTTGATCAGGACGGTGGCAGCATTCCACATTTATTGGCAAAAGCAGATGTTAATAGTGTCGGTGTTCGTTCTCAAATAGGGGAGGCGCTGGAACATTTACCCAGTGTTTCTGGTACTGAAGGTGATGTGCATATTTCAAATGATTTAGGTCGTTTGTTTAATATCACCGATAAATTTGCGCAGAAAAGAAAAGATGCTTTTATTTCGAGTGAACTGTTTGTTCTCGCAGCCCTTGAAGATAAAGGAAAACTAGGTGAGATACTTAGAAATAATGGCGCAGCGAAAGGCAGTATAGAAACTGCAATAGATGAATTACGTGGCGGGCAAAAAGTGGAAAGTGCAGAAGCAGAAGATCAACGTCAGGCATTACAAAAATATACTGTAGATTTAACGGAACGAGCGGAGCAAGGCAAGCTTGATCCAGTCATTGGACGTGATGATGAAATTCGTCGTACCATTCAAGTTTTGCAACGCCGCACTAAAAATAATCCCGTTCTAATCGGCGAGCCAGGTGTGGGTAAAACTGCGATTGTGGAAGGACTAGCGCAACGAATTATCAATGGTGAAGTACCAGAAGGTATTAAAGGTAAAAAGTTATTATCTCTCGATCTTGCAGCACTCATTGCAGGTGCAAAATTTCGTGGTGAATTTGAAGAGCGTTTGAAAGCAGTGCTCAACGACTTAGCTAAGCAAGAAGGACAGGTCATTCTATTTATTGATGAGTTGCACACTATGGTCGGTGCAGGCGCAGGTGAAGGCGCAATGGATGCAGGGAATATGCTCAAACCAGCTCTTGCTCGTGGCGAGTTACATTGTGTGGGTGCGACCACATTGGATGAATATCGTAAATATATTGAGAAAGATGCTGCACTTGAACGTCGCTTTCAAAAAGTATTGATCGATGAACCAACAGTGGAAGATACCATCGCTATTTTGCGTGGCTTGAAAGAGAAGTATGAAGTACATCATGGGGTGGATATAACTGATCCTGCAATTGTCGCTGCAGCAGTTCTTTCGACACGTTATATCACTGATCGCCAGCTTCCAGATAAAGCCATCGATCTGATCGACGAAGCGGCAAGTTTAATTCGCATGGAAATTGATTCCAAGCCGGAAGATATGGATCGTCTTGATCGTCGTTTAATTCAATTAAAAATTGAAAAAGAGGCGATGAAAAAAGAGACTGATGAAGCATCTAAAAAACGGCTCACCAATTTAAATGAAGAGATTGATAAGTTGGAACGGGAATATTCTGATCTCGAAGAGGTATGGAAGGCGGAGAAAGCTGCGCTACAAGGATCGCAAGGTGTAAAAGAAGAGCTAGATCGAGTGCGCCAGGAATTGGAAACAGCACGTCGTGCCGGTAATCTTGCGCGTATGTCCGAACTTCAATACGGAAAAATTCCTGAATTGGAAAAGCAACTGGAGCAAGCAGATCAGGTAGAAGCGCCAGAAACAAAACTATTACGTAACAAAGTGACTGATGAGGAAATTGCAGAAATCGTTTCCAAGTGGACAGGTATACCGGTTTCCAAGATGTTGGAAGGCGAAAAGGATAAACTGTTGCGAATGGAAGATGCCTTGGCGAAACGTGTTGTTGGGCAAAGCGAAGCAGTAATCGCTGTATCAAATGCGATTCGTCGTTCACGTGCGGGATTGTCTGATCCTAATCGACCAAGCGGATCGTTTCTATTTCTTGGTCCTACAGGTGTGGGTAAAACTGAATTAACCAAAGCACTGGCAACTTTTCTGTTTGATACGGAAGAGTCTATGGTGCGCATTGATATGTCTGAATTCATGGAGAAACATTCCGTCGCGCGATTGATTGGCGCGCCGCCAGGATATGTCGGTTATGAAGAAGGTGGCTATCTAACAGAAGCAATCCGCCGCAAACCCTATTCAGTTATTTTGCTGGATGAAGTTGAAAAGGCGCATCCCGATGTGTTTAATGTTCTTCTACAGGTGTTGGACGATGGTCGCTTAACCGACGGCCAGGGGCGAACGGTTGATTTTAGAAATACCGTCATTGTCATGACATCCAATCTTGGGTCGCATGTTATTCAGGAGTTGGCGGGTGAGAGTAAATACGCTGAAATGAAGAATGCAGTAATGGATATCGTCGGTAGCCATTTCCGACCTGAGTTTATCAACCGTATTGATGATGTTGTGGTGTTCCATCCTTTGGGGCAATCGCAAATAAAAGCGATTACTAAAATTCAAATGCAATATTTAACAAAACGGTTAGCAGATAGAGACTTGGCATTTAAAGTCTCTGACGAAGCCTTGAATTTATTAGGTGAAGCGGGATACGACCCGGTTTATGGTGCGAGACCATTAAAACGAGCCATTCAAACTTCGATCGAAAATCCTTTAGCACAACAAATACTGTCAGGGAAATTTGTTCCCGGTGATACTATATTGGTTGAGCGAAAAGGGGATGAGCTGGAGTTTAATAAATAAATTTAACAGCTGTATCAAATATTGATCAAAAAGCCCGATTGACAAGTTGGGCTTTTTTTTTATTCAATAGCGATATGTTTCAACAAAGGAAAACAGAATGTCTAATAGCAATAACCAACCTGATTGGCATGCCATCGCAGAAAAATTTGATCTTTGGCTTCCGCAAATAAAACCTGTTGGGGATGAGTTAATCAAGCGATTAAATGCTCAACAAGGCGACCATATTTTGGATCTTGCTTCCGGAACGGGTGAGCCAGCGTTAACATTAGCCCGCACAATGGGAGATTCGGTAAAAATTGTCGGTGTTGATTCTGCTCAAGGGATGATCGATGTTGCGCAAGCAAAAGTTGAAACCGAAGGTTTGGGGAATATCAAGTTCCAAGCGATGCCGGCTGAAAAAATGTCATTTGATGATAACCAGTTTGATAAAGCACTTTGTCGGTTTGGCGTCATGTTATTTGAAAACCCTCAACAAGGTGTTAATGAAATTTATCGGGTATTAAAACCTGGTGGTGATTTCGCATTAGCTGTTTGGGGAGAAGCTGAGACAATGCCGGTCATGTATTGGTCATATGAAGTATTTAAAGATAAAGTGCCCAAAGAATCTCATCCTCCATTGGAGAAAATCACATCCATGGGAGCTCCAGGTGCAATTGATACAATTATGGCAAATGCTGGGTTTTCTGAAATTAAAGTAGAACGCCATACTTTTCACTATCAATTCGATACATTTGATGAGTATTGGGATGTCGTAGAGGCTTCTGATATTATGAAACTGCAATTCGATGCGCTTAAAGAGTCAGATAGGGCTGTTGTTAGAAATGAAGTGGCAGGATTTGCAAAAGAGTATATAGGCGAAAGTGGCTTGCGAGTGCCGCATGATTTTTTGCTGGCGTATGGGAAGAAATAGTGAAATTGGTAACACGTTTATGTACTCGATAGATCTATAATAATGGATGACGGCATTTGTATTCTACTGGACGTTATGGTTAAATATCGATCGTTTTGTGAATGACTATTAATAACAATAAATTTTGGGAGTTAAATGATGAAAAAAATAATGAGCTTAGCTGCAACAGCTGCCCTAATGTTTGGATTGGGTGTTTCTGGTGTTAATGCTGAGGAGCCGTCGTCAGGTAAAACTTATTCGCTTGATATTTCTGTTCCCGACGAAGATAACACCACAGTTGGTGGCAGAATGTTTCTGGATGAAGAGCTGGCGCTGGAAGCGGTCGGTACATTGCGAATTAATAATGAAGATAAAGACGCTGGAGTACAAGATGGAACGCGCCTTCTGGTAACTGCGGGGATAATGAAATATTTTTCAAAGGCTAGAGTGTCTCCCTATATGCGTGCAGGCGGTGGTATAGAAATTTTATCTGGGGATCAATATAATAGAGATACTAATTTACATGCCTATGCGGGTGTTGGTGCGGAATTTATGATTACTGAAGAGTTTTCACTTCGAGCAAGCGCTAATGCGATGATAATTACATCACCATTCACTATTACAACGGGAACAAATGATCTTACGCTTTCTTTCTTGTTCTAAATTCTTATATGAAATTCATTGGGGTACGTTGTGCCCCATTTTATTGCCCCAAATCGCTAATCAAAATCATGTGACTATTAGTCGCACTTAAAACAAACTATGGTCTTTCAGTCCATAGTTGTTGAATTTTCCTATTTTTGTTCTCCACGCGAAACCCGCAATAAAACTTTATCCATCATCGAAAAACTCAATATTCTTTTGAGCGTTCCAAATAAGTAAGTCGGAAATGTCACATAGTAACGATTTTTAGGCTTATCATTTTCTAATGCATGAATGACTTTTTTAAGCACAGCTTCGGGGGGTAAAGTAAACGGTGCAGCGGGACCTTCTTTGGTTAGTCTTCGCTCCATTGCATCATAAATTTCTCGGTGGGCACTGTTTTCTTTGTCAATATTGCGTTGATAAGAGGCAAAAGCATTTTTGCGGAAATGACTAGTAATTGGTCCTGGTTCAATAATACTAATGTTAATGTTGGTGTTAGTAAGTTCCAGGCGCATGGTGTCTGTCAAACCTTCCAATGCATGTTTTGTTGCATTGTACGAGCCGCGGTAAGGTAAGCTAATAAAGCCTAATACAGAGCTATTTTGAATAATTCGTCCGTAACCTTGTTTGCGCATGGAAGGGAGAATTAGAGTGGTTAACTCATGTGTGCCAAATACATTGGTTTCAAAATTGGCGCGAAGTGTGTCTCGCGTCAGATCCTCAACTGCACCAGCCTGGCCATAAGCACCGTTATTAAAAAGTGCGGATAATTCACCGTCGGTTTTTTCGAAAACACGTTTAACCGCTGTTTTGATGCTTTGTGAATCGTCAAGGTCGAGTTGTAATGCATCTTCAAATCCTGCTTCTCTCAACATTTCTACATCGTGTTGTTTTCGAGCAGAGGCAAAAACACGGTAACCCCTCTCTTTTAAACCTTTCGCCACACATAGGCCAATGCCGGTTGAGCAACCGGTTATTAAAATGTTTTTTTTCATTATTTATTTAATTTTTAAAAATGCTTCAGCAATGATTTTATGTAGCTCTATACTATTTGTTTCATCGGTAATTGTATCTGAACTCCAGATACAAGTAATACCATTTTGCTGAAGAAAGGCTTTAGCATCACCCATAAATAATGCATGAGTGACTAATGCGCTAATAGATGCCGCACCTTTGGATGTTAAAATTCTTGCTGCAATACCCATGGTGCGACCGGTACTCGCCATATCATCCACAATGACAACATTTTTACCTTGAAAATCTTTTTCAGGAAATGTAATTTCAACACTACGATCACCTTTTCTGACCTTATTAGCGATGGCAAAATCACAATCCAAAGCATGTGCAATTTCTGACACCCATTGTTCGGATTCTGAATCAGGCCCGAGAATGAGCATATTATCAAAACGGTTTTGCAGGAAATTCACAATTGGATCGGTAGCCAATAAATTGATTGCATGTTGTGCGGGAATTGCCTCTTTTAATTCTGAGATACGATGTAGATGCGTATCAATCGTAATGATATCGTCAAATAAGTCGGCCAGATATTGACCGATAATTTTTTGGCTTATAATTTCTCCCTGTTTGTTTTCTCTATCTTGGCGCATATAACACAGGTATGGAGCAATAAGGGTGATGCGCTTAACGCCATGCTGGCGCAGTGCTTTACTGACGAGAAGTAATTCTGTGAGCTTGCCATTAGGTTGGTTTAAACTTCGGAATACAATGACATGTTCGGCGAGCTCAGTGGGAAGTGTAATTAAACTTTCTTCGTCAGGAAATACATGTAGATTGACAGGTATATGGGGTATGGAAAGTTGTTGTGCGAGTTTTGCCGCTTGAAGTGATGATTCATTGAATGAGAGCAATAGAAGGTTAGTCAAAATATTCCACTCCGTTAAAATGCAACAAATGAAATTGGTACTTCATCAGCAGGTCCAATACGAAATCCACTATTGGATGCACACAGGTTTTGAGCAAATTGATAGTCTGAATTAAATTCAGCATGTACCCGATAAAGCGATTCTCCTTTTACAACCTTGTCGCCAAGTTTTTTATAGAGATCAACACCTGCACGTTTATCCATTGGAGCACCGGCAATTCTAGCAATGTGTGCCATCTGAAAATTATCGATATCGATTATTGTACCATCATTCTCGGCAATTACATCGAAGTAAAGTTTTCCTGGCGTAAAAGAAGTTTTTTTCCTACCGCCTTGGGCGTCAATAATTGCAGTCATTTTTGCAATTGCGCGGCCTGAATCGAGAATGTCTCGGGCGATAGAATACCCCTGGCCGCCACGGACATCCGGATCAAATTCAATAATTCGGCCAGCTAATTGTAATGATTTTTGTCTTAAATCAGTAGGGGCATCAGGATCATTTTCTAGCACTTGCATAACATCTCTTGCCTCAAGTGCCGGACCAATCCCTCGGCCTATTGGTTGGCGGCCATCTGTGATAACTACCTCTAAATGTAAATTCAATCTATCGCCAACAAATTCAAAAAGTTTTCTTAAAGATAATGCTTCGCGCATATGTCTCACTTTTGCTGTTGGTCCAACAGGAATGTCGATGAGTAGATGGCTCGATCCAGCAGCTAGTTTTTTAGATAGAATCGAAGCAATCATTTGTCCACGAGAGTCAATGCCTAAGGGGCGTTCAACAGAGATAAGTTTGTCATCAACGGGAGCGAGTTTTGCTGTTCCTCCCCAGGCTAGACATCCTCGCTCTTGACGAACGATTTCGTTTAATAAATCAGGTGTCAGGTTAACTTCGGTCAGCATTTCCATTGTGTCAGCTGTACCAGAAGGGGAGGTGATTGCTCGGCTCGACGTTTTAGGGATTAGCATGCCGTGCGCTGCGACAATAGGTACGACCAGCATGGAAGTTCTATTACCTGGGATACCTCCAATACAGTGTTTGTCGGCAACCAAAAGTTCTTTCCAATCCAGTTTTTCACCTGTCTCAAGCATTGCTTTGGTTAAGAATAGCACTTCGTCGCGATCAAGACTGCTTTGCCCAGACGCCACGAGGAATGCAGCCATTTCCATTTTTGAATAGCGGTTTTCGACAATGTCTTTTGCAATGCTAAAGTACTCATCGTAATTCAGCCGCTCACCATTAATTTTCTTGCGAACTGCATCCATTGAATCCGCAGGTTCTGCATGATTAACTTGAACGAAACAGCCTTCTTTTTCATTGAGTTGTTTGAATGCTTGTTCAGAGAGGCCAAGCTCATTAGGTTTAACGATGTTTTCATCATCAACAACATTAAGCACCGCAAGCACCTGAAGGCCATTAGCATGAATTTCAATTTTTGAAAGCGCTTGAAATCCTTCTGCCCGGTATACTGAACATTCACGATGAAGATAAGCAACATTTTCGTGATAGGTATCTATTCCAACGCGTTTTAGCGTTAAGTTTTCCGTGCTCATTGTTTATCCACCTTATATGCTTGAGCGCATACTTATAAGAACACGATTTGAGGTTGTCTATCAAGTGGAATCAGTTTGAAATGATGCTGGGTGTCATGGATAAAAGCCGATTGGGTAGTTGTTGAAGAAATGCATCAAAGGGAGATGAACTGTTTTAAATGATGTGCTCATGATTTTGTATAGAAAAAATTGCTACGTGATAATCGTGCCCATAATTGAAACAATCAAGCACGTAGCAAAAAGCTAGTGTTTTTCTCCGAGGATCAATTTAAACGACTGTTGACTAGCGTATCGATTCCATCATTAATGATTGATATATATATGCGATATTTATCTTTTTCAGGTACTTGTTGTGTCAGTAACATAACAGCACTGTAGACAGCGTCAATGACTAGAGTTTTTGGTGCTTCAGCACTGTTAACATTATCTCCGTCAATACTACCTTCGCTCCAATATGCGGCAAGTGCTACCCACACAGCAGGTGTGCTCTGCTTAAATGTTTTTTTCGGCAGGACACAAAATCGATTTTTAGATGTCGGACTTTTCAGCCAATTTTCTATTGAGGAGAGCAAGTAATTATCATTATCTGATAGGTCTAGGCCATACTGGCTGACAGATTTTCTTGCCCAGCTGATTCCATCTTTGCAACCCAAAGTGTGCGCTAAAAAAGTTATCGCATCAGAAAAGCAATGATTATCGAGAAGGCAATTAATGAGATGCTCGTCTTTAAGATTTGCGGATAACAATGATTGTGCCGTGACGCTAAAAAAAAGTTGTTCATCTACCGGTATTTCATTTTCTGCTATTTCATTTAACATCATAATTGCCTCCAGTGATTACGTTTGATTTCCCTATTCAGGCTATTGAAAGCGGGAGGAAGGGGAGGGCTGAACAAGGATTGGGACGCTAAAAATTTTGTCTGTGGAATGTGATACGGCTTCCTCAATACCGAATTTGAAAGCTGATATATGAATCGCCGTGGTAACTTCTGGATCGTTACATTGTGCTTGAAATTTTCTGTAACTAAGCATGTTCTACACTCCTTCGTAGTTCAGACATTAAGAGTAACCGCATACATAGATTTGTGTATGTGACCTTAATCACACAAAAGTGAGTTATTCTTTCATAATTTTCAAAGATTGGTTGATTAATAGTCGGAAGGAGGCGGCGTCAATTGAATGTCTTGCCATTAATTTCAAAGATCCGGCTTTTTATTGCTGAAGCTTAGGTACAATGCTATCTAATTGAGGGTTGTCTGCCGTATAATTAATCTACCAATTTCGTGAAGTATTAGAATCAACCAATATGAAATACGCAATTATGTTTGCCGATGTGGTCGGAAGTACTCAGTTATACGAAAAACTGGGTGATCATGCTGCGCTAGATTGCATTAATCAGTGTATTTCACGGATGGCTGACATTACTACTCTATTCGACGGGATGGTAATTAATACCATTGGCGATGAAATCATGTGTCGATTTGATACCGCTGATAATGCCGTGCGCGCGGCCTGCCGCATTCACGAAGTGTTTAATACGGAGCCTATTAAACATCATAATGTTATCCTCTCTTTAAGAATAGGAATACATTTTGGAGAAATTGTTCGTCAGGAAGATAATGTGTTTGGTGATGTTGTTAATGTCGCATCACGAGTTGCTAATATAGCTATCGCAAAGCAAATTATTACTACGCAGGCCTTAATTGATGAGCTCTCAGAAAGTTTAGTATTAAAAACGCGTGAATTTGATCATATTAAAATTAAAGGGAAGCAAGAGCCTTTAAAATTATTTGAAGTTCTCTGGGAAAATCGTGATATCACCATGATACGTAGCGCGGTATCCAGTCTTCATGCTAAGCAAAATTTACAGTTAGTCTATAAAGAGCAAAGAAAAGTTCTTCACTACCAATCAACCACGTTTAGCATAGGTAGACATCCGGGCAGTGATTTAATCGTGGAAGCCGAGCTGGTTTCCCGACTGCATGCTTATTGTGTTTATCGTCGTGGAAAATTTATCCTTGTTGATCAAAGCACTAATGGTACTTTTGTGAAATCCAGTGATGGCCAGGAAATATACTTACGCAGAGAAGAATTACCGTTAATTGGTAGTGGAGTTATAGGTCTGGGTGAGTCAACAAAAGTAAATAATGGGCAGCTCATTCAATATATCTGTGTATAATACTTGTTCAAGCAACTCAAATAGCATTTGAAAATCTGGAATATTCTGACATTTTTTTACATAGCGCTATAATTACAAGATTACCCATTCTATAAAGTCAAAACTTTTGGGAGCGGAGGAGTTTTCGGATGATGGTATTTACACAGGAACAGAAACAGAAGCTACTGGCAAAGAGCAGTTTGTTTCAAAATATAGAATATAAAGATCTGGAAAATATCGCGAAGTATTCTAAGGTAAAGTCAGCTAAAGCGAGAGAAGTAATATGTCGCCGTGGCGATAGTGGCTCTCAAATGTTTATTATTGCCCGTGGCAGGGTAACTTTGCATACTGATTCTGACGTGGGAAAAGAGTTAGGATTTGGCTTTATGAGAGAAGGGGATATTTTTGGTGAAATTGCGCTATTTGATGGAGGAGAGAGGACCGCCACTGTCAAAGCGATTGAGCCGACGGAACTACTGATTATTGAAAAACGAGACTTTTTATCTTTCCTGGAAAAAACACCAAAGGTAGCTATTCAACTCTTAGCTGAAATGGCTCAAAGATTACGTCGCACTGATGAGCATTTTGAAGACATTTTTTTCCGTAACTTGCCGGGCCGATTAGCTAAGAAATTCTTGGGTTTAGCAGAGGATTATGGTCAAGAAACCGAGATAGGGCTGCAGATTGATCTAAAACTATCACAAGCCGAAATTGGTAAATTTACTGGTGCAACGCGTGAAAGTGTCAATAAGCAGATGCGAGCATGGGAAGCTGAAGGATTAATCAACTGTAACAAAGGTTGGATTACCATCATTGAACGTGAAAAATTAGAAGAATTAACTGAACGTGAGTAAGCTTATAAATACCCTGGGCATGTCATGGAATATTCGGGCTATCATCTCGCCAAATATCAAATTCTTTTCGTTCCTCTTTAGACGCTTTTTCCCACCAAAATTTTAGTTGTGAAAGGTGGTCGCTCTCAGTGAGGGTATTTAATTTATTTGCTGTTTCTTTATCATTATCCTTTTTCTCAAATAAAGAGGAAAATCCCGATGATAATATGCCTGGTCGTTTAAACGACTTCGCTATAGTTTGATTACCATCGAATAGCTTCAATTGTAGATTAGAGGTAAGGCGTTGAGCATCTTGAAGATCTCTAGGCGGTTTAAAGTCGATTGTATAAACCACATTTTCTCGTGCTAGGAAGTTTATAAAAACGATTTTAGACTTAACCACTTGCTCATCACCATCAAAATCAGTAAAGATATCCTCGTATCGAAACCCAATCGTTTGCTCGCCTGCTGCAATATGATATTCGATTATGGGTTGATAAGAAGGCATAAAACGGCGTTTTTCTCCTTCATAAAATACAACATCGATTTCTACCGGAAGTTTCAGGATGGCATAGTTGTCAAGATTTTTCTGGCTTTTATCATAAAGCACGATGGGTTTGTTGAAAGAGCAGCCACTTAAAGTGATTGCTGTTAGTAACAATATGAATTGATAAATGTGTTTATATTTTGGCATGGATGCGGAATTTTTCTACAAGGTTTGGGTTAAGTCGTATACTCGCCAATTATAGTTTGTTATTGTTAACGTTTAAAAACTATTATGAGTGCGACGATTGTATTTTCGATAAGGTGGAGTATGCCATGACTTTTAGTGTATATGGTGCTGGAATTCGAGATAATGTACCTTTTCTAGTTGAGTCTGACCAGGACGTGGTTGAGGAGCTCTATCCTACAAGCCGGATAAAAAAGGTTGGTCCGCGTGGCGAGGATGAGCAAGAAATAGAAAATCTCTATCGACAAAAGTCTGCACAAAAAGCTTATCAAAGCACTCATCATCTTCAAAAAGAACGTGGTCTAGCGCTTCATGCGCATCAGATTATGACTTCTCCCGTTGTTGCCTTAAGTTTGGATGCCACCATTACCCAAGCTTGGTCACTATTTCGAGAACGACGCTTTCGGCACGTGCCTGTGGTTACTGAAAACCGAAAAATATACGGGATTGTGTCTGATCGTGATCTTCTTCGATACGCAGCAGTATCGGGTAAAATTCCTCCTTTTGCGGATAACTCAGTAGAGGCAAAAACTTCGATTGAGAATTTAATGAAAACGCGAGTCATCACATCATCTGTAGATACTGAAATCAGAGAAATTGCGAGAATATTATTTGAGCAGCGAGTGGGTGCTATGCCTGTCGTTACGGAAACCGGGCTTTTGGATGGAATTATCACACGCAGTGACATATTACGTACGCTGGTAAATCATGCTCCACTAGAGCTTTGGGTGTGAATTATTGTAGCGGAAAAAAAGCGGACTATTTGTAGCCCGCTTTTTAATGCATCTCAGCTTTATCGCATATAAAGCTCTATTTTCTTAGCAGTAAAATTACCGGTTAATGTCTCATATTGTCCAACTGATCTGATTCGTTTAATTGTCGATCCTTGAGTTAGTAAACCTTCAACATCAGCAGAGAAATTAGCAAAAGTAGAGTGCAAATGTTTTTCATTCAAAGTTTTGATAATGTAAAGGCCTTGATCAACCTCACCAGGAATCAAGTTAAATTCTGATTCAAGCTGAGTAAGATCGAAATGTTGCTGTCCTCTACTTAAATGATGAAACCTCCCTGTTCCTGCAAAGTTAACCGTCATCTTGTCGCTACTAATACGACTAAAAGCAGTTGCTGATGCAGGAACCCAGTTTATGTTTACTGCTGCTTTTACTTCATGGTACCCGGTGATAGATTTAGCGAAAAAATCGGCAGGTGCGCTACCGAAGTGATTGACAAAACCCATCACTTTAACAGGCAGATTGCCAGGGAAATTTGAAACATCTAAAACACTAGATTCAATTTCGTAGAAATCTGGATCAGCATCAGACGCTGTATCAACACCAGTTCCTGTGAAATCAAGCAAGTCTGGTTTCTTGCCATTAAGGCGGTGAATATCAATAGCGAATCCTTCGTCAGCTTCATTGGTTGAGCTATTGCTAACAACAGTGCCAGTTACAGTTGTTACATTAAGATGAACAATACCTTGGCTGGCGTCAAATGCGGGTTCGGCAAAATCATTATTGAAGCTACCAAATATCGTAACTTTCTGTCCGACCGATATAGCACTAATGTCATAGTCATCGGCATCATGTTGGCGCTTAACAACTGTTGTATCGTCAACTGTGATAACAATAGTATTTTGAAACAGTACACTACCACCAGAGCGGATAAGAGTAGCGCCTTTTACAGTGATATTATTATCCACACGGCTTAACACGGTGCCTTTAACAGCATCCATATTTCCCCCAGGAACACTGGAGCCAACATAAACCTCCGTCGCAATAAATGTTCTATCATCGACGTTGACAATCCCTTTAGCGATTACACCTGTGAGTCTATCCAGTTCTGCCATAACATTGATACCGTCTTGTCCGGTATGCGAAGATCCGTTGATATCAAAAATAGTATCGTTGTTGGTTAATATTGCGATATTACCAAAGCGCGCATTGTCGTTATCAATACGGTGATGGAAAGGGCGAATAATTAAATTGAAACTAGCATCATCAACATTAACTGATTTTAATGGGCCTCGAATGCGATGTTCCTTATTTTGATCTTGTTCCAGAGAAGCATCCAGGTTGGGAGATACAACGATACTTGCTATGCCTGCATCATCAAAACTAACAACATTCGATGTTTTCAAATCAAAATCCAGGCTTAGTAGTGCAGGAATGCCTCGAGCAATCAGTAATGGTTTGGTCTCATCAAAAGAGATTTGAGTTTTGAATGCTGTTACAGCTAATCCATCTTCATCGGTGATATTGGTAACTTCTACACTATCGCCAGCACTGTTCTCTACAAATATTTCTGAATTGCTGTAATCTAAAGTGAGAGATACAGATTTATAAATCCCGGCAGGTATGCTAGCAGCAGTAAGTAGCTCCGTCATTTCAACATACTGTGAAAAATCTATCCGTGTATTTTCAGGCAGCGCCTCTACCTGTATGTTGTTTGCTTTGGTGAGAGATATGGAAACAACATCGACTGTGTAATTGGTGAAATCGCCTTCTGCATCAGTGAGCTGAATAAATAAATCACCGGTTTCTGCGTTGCTATCGTTTTCATTGTGTTGGCAAGCGGCTAAGGTAATTACACTTAGAATGAGTAAAAAAGTTATTGTTAATTTTCGGCTTGGATTTTTTAAAAAATCCACCAATTTGGCAGTTTTCATTTTATGTCTCCTATTGTTTTTTGCTATTTATTTCGGAATCCAGTTTGCAATGGGTCTATCATTAACTGTTATTTGTAAAAACGCATGAGGAGTTGTTTGGTTGACAAAAATTAAAATAATTTACCAGGAGACATATAACGCGGTATTTACAGTGTTGAATGTTGAGTTGTCTTCAGAAGAGGTCTGTATTCCATAGCCAATACCGATGGCAATAGTTTTGTTGATGTTGTAATCGACAGTGAATATAGTGTTGGTAGATGAGCTGTCAACAAAGGCGAAATTGCTGTAATACCAGCCTATACCTAAGCTCCCCCAATTGAGGTATCTAGCTATACCGAGTTGTATTCTATTATCTTCTAAACTCGTTAGTAGTTGCACTCTGCTCGAAAATATTCGACCATCAAGAGCTTCAATACGTCTTTCTATTGTGTTACTGGTTGATGTATTGCCATAGTTGTTGATGAAATAACTGGCAGAAAAACTATAGTCCGATATTCCAAAATAATTAAGCGAAAACTCATTTCCCAGTGCATAAATATCAATTTGATGTGGCGCCACGTCGAGATAAATACTGACTACACTCAGTTGTGGACTATAGGTAACACTTAAGCTTTCCAGGTTTATCGACAAGTCAGTTCTAAATGTACGAGATTCAAGTAATCCACTTTTCCCCCAGTAACTTAGTTCACTTCCCATGCTAAAAGAATTATAAGGGTCTGTGCTTATGCCTACTCCAATTTGGCGAGTATTTGATAAATTGTCGCTTGTTGTTGATTTGCCAAACGAGAACTGAAGATGTTGATGTGACGGTATTTCTAAATCAACAAATAGGTTTGTGTCATTGTTACCATAGTTGTAATCGTAATTGTTGCTCAGGCTTAAAGTGGATGATGTAGGCATTTCATCATCAAACTCACTAGCGACACCAATAGAAGAAAATAAAATAATAAGAAATGTTGTTATAAGATGTCTGGGCGTTGTAATCATGTTGTTTAAGTTGTGTGCAATACCTGGAGTGATCAGAGATGTGGAATTATCTTCTCCGCTGCAGTTTTTGTTGAATAGCTCTTCGCTGTTTAGCATTTAAATTACGCATTATTTTACGTTTTTGCAGTGCTTTTCTTTTTTGTGTAGCATTCATTGATTTCCATTTACTTTTCAATTCATTTCTTTTTTCTATAGAAAGCTTATTGTACTGATTGAAATTTTTCCGCACCTGATCTTGTGTATTTTTAGGCATATCATTAAAAACATTGAAACGATTACGAATACGTTGCTTTATTTTGGGCGGCATTTTTTTCCACTGTTGAAAGCGATCAGCGGCTATTTTTTTCTCGCTTATCGACATGGATTGCCACTGTTTCAAACCCTTAATAATGTGATTGCGTTTTTCCGACGGAATTTGATCCCACTGCTTCTCGAATTTTTGTAAAGACTGTTTCTGCACATTGTCCAGTGAGGCCCAATTATTCTCACTTGCGTAAACTGATGTCATAAAAAATGAGAGTAGGATTGTTCCTAATTTAATGAGTCTCATTTTTCTTGCTCCGTTTTGTGTTGCATGTTCTCTGTTTCACTGTGTCGTTCATTTAGTTCTATAGGGTCAATCCATACGCCATCTTTCGTTTCAAAATCACCGAGAAACTCAAGCATTTCAAGACTAGGAATTTCTTCGATATTACTTTCTTCGCTATAGATAACTGTACTAATTAATGCAAAGAGTAAAAAAGTAATTAGGCTAACTTGCTGAGTCTTCATTTTCAAGCCAAATGTAGAAGTCGAGATTTTCGTATAGATCCAGATCATCAGTACTGCTTAATACGGCTATATCCTCAATCATGGTGCTTGGCATCATTGGCTGAGTTAGAGGTGAAGATTGAGTCCAAACTGTTATTGCAACAAATGCGATAGTGGCGAATGCAGTTGCTGTGCTGGCAGGTGATAACCATCCAGGGAAAGATAAACCGATGACATCGGAATTCCGATTTTCCTGTTGTGCTGCAGCCTGAATAGCAGCAGCTCGTGCTTGTCGTAGACGTAATAAAACGTTCTGATCAATCTCGTCCAAGCTATCTGACAAGTGTTGCTGAATATTCTCAGCAAATTTTTCTTCAGATTGGCTCATTTGTAATCCTCTAATAGTTCGCGCAAAGTGTGTACTGCTCGAGAGTAGTGTGTTTTCACACTACCTTGTGAGCATTGCATTGCTTCAGCGGTTTCTGCGACATTCATACCTTCCCAGGTTCTTAATAAAAAAGCCTGGCGCTGTCTCAATGGTAATAGGTGTAGAGCACTTTCCAGTGCTTGCATTGCTTGTGCCTGCACAAATTTGTCATCCGGTTTAGTGTTGCTTAAATCTGGAGCACCTTCAATCAAATCATCTTCTTGCTCATCGTCTTTGGATTTAAAAAACGTTCTCCATTGATTGCGAACTTTCTGCCTTCTATACCAGTCGCGAATTTTACTCTGCAAAATTTTTTGAAACAGCATTGGCCATTCGTTAGGCGGTTTGTTTGCATATTTTTGTACAAGTTTCATCATACTATCTTGCACGATATCCAAGGCGTCTTCTTGACTGCTGGTGGAAATTAGTGCTGTTTTAAATGCCCTGCGTTCAATAGATTCAAGAAATGCATCCAAAGTCTGTTGGGAGTCATTCTCATTCTTTTGGTCAGTCATGCTTATACGATTTACCCCAATACTTAGTTAAACGCAACAAATCGAATTTGGTTGACGAACGTCATTAAATGATCCCATTTTGAGCTAATGCCATGAATTTTAGCATTTTAAATCCACATGTATTGGGAAAAGTGGGTAATAACTTCGTGGGCAATATAACAGGGGAAAAGTTAGGATTATTAAAGCATTAGCAAATGAATGTCGTTATGGGCACTGCATTCTTTCAACATTCCATAATTCCAATAAGTGAACAAATATTGCCCAGAAAAGGTTTCACGATAGATAATGGCACAGCCTCAAAAAATTAGACTTGGTGATTTACTCGTCTCTAATAATGTGATTTCACAAGCACAATTGGAGAGTGCACTTTCTAGTCAGAAAAAAAGTGGCAATAAGCTTGGTCGAGAACTCATTGCTGAAGGCTTTATATCCGAAGATCAACTACTTGATTTTCTATCTCATCAACTTGGCATTGTCAAAGTCAATTTAGACGATTATAAGCTCACATCTGATATTTCAAGTAAATTGCCAGAGTTGCAAAGTCGCCGCTTATTGTCGATGGTCATAAAGGAAGTATCAGACAAATACGAAGTTGCGATGGCTGATCCGTTGGATATTTTCGCCTACGATGAAATCTCCCGCATTTTGAATAAACCCTTTGATGTCGTCATCGCCAAGCAAAATGATTTGATGGCAGCGATGGATATGGTGTTTCGCCGCTCGTCAGAAATGAAAGGATTAGCGAATCAATTAGAGCAGGGCCTCACTGATAGTAGTTCAGCAGCACACAATGAGATGTCGGTTGAAGGTGCCGAGACCCCCGTCGCGAAGTTTCTGCAAACTATGTTTGAAGATGCGGTTCAAGTCGGGGCGTCAGATGTGCACATAGAACCGGGTGAGCGAGAGCTATACATTCGTTTACGTCAGGATGGTGTGTTACATGTGCAAACGAAAGCAGATCCGCGTTTAACTGGCCCCATAATTTCTCGTTTAAAGCTAATGGCGGGGCTGGATATTTCCGAAAAGCGCATACCGCAAGATGGTCGTATTCAATTAAATATTCTTGATCGACAGGTTGATCTTCGACTTTCAACAATCCCGATTCAATATGGGGAATCTGCGGTCATGCGGTTATTGGATCAATCCAAGCAAATGCTGGATCTTGATCATTCTGGAATGAAGCCGGATACATTATTGCGCTTTCGTCGCTTGTTGAGTGGATCAAGTGGAATGGTCCTGGTAACTGGGCCAACAGGTAGTGGAAAAACCACCACACTGTATGGTGCATTAAATGAACTAAATAAGCCTGACGTAAAGATACTGACTGCTGAAGATCCGGTTGAATATCGGTTGTCGGGAATAAATCAGGTTCAAATTAATTCCAAAATTGGTTTGAGCTTTGCGGGAGTGCTTCGAGCGTTTTTACGACAAGATCCCGATATTATTCTAGTTGGTGAAATGCGAGATCAAGAAACTGTTGAAATTGGAATGAAAGCCGCTATGACTGGTCACTTAGTGCTTTCAACATTACATACTAATGGCGCAATTTCAACGGCTAGCAGGCTTCTCGATATGGGGGCCGAGCCTTATTTGATTGCCGCATCATTAAAAGGAATTGTTGCGCAAAGATTGCTTAGAAAGGTTTGTGAAAACTGTAAAGAACCGATGAAAGTTGATAAAACACAACAAGCCATTATGCAATCCATTTGGGGTGAGCAGATAAAAAAAATTAGCTTTGTGCAGGGCCGTGGGTGCACCCATTGCCATTACTCGGGTTATAGCGGGCGCATACCAATACAAGAATTTTTGGAAATAGATGATAAGTTAATTACTGCATTGCAACGTCGTGACCTAGAAGAATTCGCCGAAGCTGCGAAGAGACAAAAAGGTTTTAAGAGCTTAAGAAGTTGTGCTTTAAGTTTGGCTGCAAGGGGTGTAACCACTGCTCAACAAGTGATGCATGTGGCGATAGGATAAAAAATGCCAATATATATTTATCAAGCTAGAGCACGTGACGGTAAAAAAATTAGTGGTCAAATGGAAGGGCAAAATATACAAGCTATTGCCTCACAACTCCGTAGTACCGGCATTATTCCCCTAGACATATCAGAAAAAAAATCGTCGAAAGTCAGCGCAATTGCGAATCTGCAAGTTTCATTTGGTAGACCAAGTTCCTTAAAAACACAGGAATTGATTTTTTTTAGTCGCCAGCTCTATACCTTATTAAAATCCAGTGTGCCAGTAATGCAAGCGCTTGATGGTTTAAAAGAGACTACAACAAACCCAGTCTTGGTGAAAATAATTGCTAACCTGCGTGATAGCTTGGATGAAGGAACTGATCTAACGACAGCATTACGTCGGCAGAGTGATGTTTTTCCTGCGTTGTTTGTGAGCCTGGTCCATATTGGGGAGACTACAGGACGTTTAGCTGAGGTCTTTAATGATCTTTCAACTTACCTAATGAAAGAGAAAGAGACAAGAGATCAGGTTAAAGCTGCGCTTCGATATCCAATGATTGTTTTAGCTGTTATTGCCATCGGTATGGTGATCATTAATGTATTTGTGTTACCGAATTTTGTAAAAATGTTTAGCAGTTTTGGCGCAGAGCTACCTTTGCCTACACGGATTCTCATGATGACATCTGATTTTATGATCAACTACTGGTATTTGTGTATCGCCATTCCGTTTCTCATAGTGTATGCATTTATTAAATACATTAGCACCAGTCAGGGAAAAATGCTTTGGGATCAATACATGTTGAACATGCCTTTATTTGGAACATTGATTCGACAATCTGCGATAACCCGTTTTGCAAGAAGTTTAGCTGTCACAGGAAAAGCAGGTGTTCCCATGGAGCAAGCGCTTCGAGTTAT
>CALZJE010000051.1 GCA_945787715.1 uncultured Ectothiorhodospiraceae bacterium
AAAACAACTGAGACAGAGCTAAATGCCATAGCTGCCGCTGCGAACATGGGATTAAGCAGAAAACCATTAAATACATAAAGGACACCCGCTGCGATAGGGATACCTATCAGGTTGTAGATAAATGCCCAAAATAAATTCTGCCGTATCGTGTTCATGGTTTGCTGGGATAAATTGAGTGCTTTGGGGATAACATTTAAATCAGAGGTTACCAATGTCATCTTCGCTACGTCCATTGCAATATCAGAACCTTTCCCCATCGCAATACTGATATCTGCCGCTGCGAGTGCCTGGGAATCATTAATGCCATCGCCCACCATAGCTACTTTCAAACCTTTCTGTTGCAATTCTCGAACGAAGTTTTCCTTATCATCGGGCATCACGTCTGCCTTGAAATGTTTAATCCCCACATTATTGGCAATCACTTCTGCAGTGTGTTGGTTATCACCGGTTAGCATATAAAGCTCTATGCCTTGTTGTTGTAGCTTAGTGATTGCTTCTCGAGAGTTTTCCTTGATTTTATCCGTTATGGTAATAATTGCGATCAGTGATTTTTCATTCGCAAAATAGATGATTGTTTTTCCTTGCTGCTGTAGCTTTTCAATATCAGATTTCACTTCGTCACAGCTGGTGATATTATTCTTCGAAATAAATGACCAGTTTCCCACTCTATAGTGAATTCCGTTGTAGCTACCCACTACTCCCTGTCCTGTTTTACTTTCAAAGTTTTCAATATTTATGGACTGAACGGATTCGTCAGCCAGCTTCTCTACGATTGCTGCCGCTAAAGGATGCTCGGATCTATTCTCCAAAGCATAGAGTATTTCTTGATACTGATTTTTCTCATCAGCTTGATTCAACCAGATAAGGTCACTCACTGCCGGTTTTCCTTCAGTGATCGTTCCTGTTTTATCGAGCACAATGGCATCTATCTGGTAGGCATGTTCGAGACTCTCTGCATCCTTAATTAATATATTATGTTCCGCACCCTTCCCTACACCCACCATAATTGCTGTGGGTGTTGCCAATCCGAGTGCACATGGGCAGGCAATCACTAACACAGTAACAGAGGTAAGCAGCGCATGGGTAAAAGCCTCTTCATCACCTAGTATCATCCAAGCAGCAAACGTGATCATCGATAAAACAATAACCGCAGGAACAAAAATACTGGCAATTTTGTCGACAAGATTTTGCACCGGGGCTTTACTACCTTGTGCTTCTCGTACCATTTTAATTATCTGCGCAAGTATCGTTTCACTACCCACTTTCTCTGCGACAAATTCAAAGCTACCTTTCTGATTAATGGTTCCTGCGAATATGCTTTTTCCCTTGCTCGCTTCAACCGGCACCGGCTCACCTGAGATCATGCTCTCATCAATATATGATGATCCGCTTTGCACACTGCCATCCACTGGAATTTTTTCTCCAGGCTTGACCCGCAGTAAATCCCCTTTTTTGACATTTTTAACAGATATAATTTTCTCGTTTCCGTTCGCATCAATAATGCATACGTCTTTAGGCTGTAATCCAATCAGGTTTTTTATCGCTGATGAAGTATTGGATTTGGCTTTCTCTTCGAGAAATTTTCCAAGTAAGATAAAAGTGATAATCGCCGCTGCAGCTTCAAAATAAACATGGGCTTCCAAACCTCGACTCACCCAATAAGCGGGATAAACAGTGTTAAACGTACTAAACAAGAAAGCGACGCCAGTACTCACTGAGACCAGCGTATCCATATTTGTTGTGCGATGTTTTAACTGTTTTGCCGCGCTGACAAAAAATCGCCGCCCATAAACAAAAACAACAGGAATAGTGAGAATTAGCATTATCCAATTGGCATAGGGCATATTCATATAAAACATACCAATAATGACAACAGGTACGGTAAAAAAAGCGGAGTAAATCGTGTCATTCTGCAATTCAACAAACGCTTCTTTTTTCTGAGTGTCACGCTTCTGTTCCGCTTCATCTTCATCGTCTTCAATGAAAATATCGTAACCAGCATCAACAACCGACTGCTTCATGTGTTCAGTATCAATGATATTGGAATCATATTCGACCAAGACGCTGGCATTGGCATAGTTTACTTGAGCACTATTTACCCCCTCCAATGAAGATAACGCGCGCTCTACACTTGCCGCACAGCCAGCACAGGACATTCCACTCACAGGATAGGTTTTGGTCGTTGACATTTTAAAACTCCAATTTCTTACACTAAAACATAGACTACAACAAGTTGCTGCTCTCTATATCATATAATCTTATAAACGACTTGTAGAATTAACAGTAACCACTAAAAAAAGAGCAGAATACTACTTTATCTAAATAACATTTTTATAAAATCTTAGTTGTTACAGATTGTTGTTGTACAAATAGTTGTTGTACAGATAGTGGAAGTGTGAAAGTACCAAAAGCTAGTAACTCATTTAGCAAAATAATACATTATAAAAATATTACACTAATTTACTGGGTTAAATAGCGCAGTAAAAAACTCCACATTTCGCTTAAACCTTGCAAAAGTTTTCGGCAATTCTATACTTATATATAGCGAGTTTTTTCAAGAGAACTTTTACTGAAAGCCGATAATCGCCAACAAGAAGATGTTACCTTTAATTGAAGGTAATTTCCCTACATACAGTAAATAATAAATTATCGAATAAAATGCTAATATTTGAGGATACATTGAAATGGAAGATCAGTTACTTAATACAGGCGGTATTCAGGTAGACCTTAGAAAAAAAGGCAATGAACCAAAAAGCAAGGATGGTACGTTTGTTTTCCCTATTCCGAATGATAATTTCGAGAAAGTTAAAACCCTCTCTGACCTTGCTTTAAATAATGTTAATTTAAATCAATTCCCCACAGTTAAATGGTGGCGAGAGCGTTTATTTCTCCCTGAAGGTACACCCGAAATTTGTGATGAGCTGCCAAGATTATTAACTGAGTTTATGCGAAGCGCAGAAGCAAAAAACCTCAGCGACTATTCTCGGCGCTCTCGCGCTTTGAACTATGTGTTTAGCAATAAAACTGCCCTTCTAAAAAGCACGGATTTATTACCCGGACAAACCACTACAAGTTTTGTTGGACCTGTGGTTTATGTCGATACTATTGGTTATTGCATTTGGCCTGAATTGAAAACTGTCACCACACGAGCACAAAATCCGTTCAAGATAAAACCAGAAGTAGCACAACGTCTCAACAAAGAAATTTTTCCCTTCTGGCTTAATCGCCTACCAGTACAAGAAGTCGCTCGCTACAGCGAATATGATACTACTTTGTACACCGATGACAGACGAGATATTGTGAACGACGGCATGTATGGCGACCAACCTTCCATAGATCCTCTATTACAGAAAAAAGCGGGGGAAACACCAAAGTGTCAAGAATTGATGGAACGCGTTGCATTTTTTCTTTCTGACAAAGCAACCTGTGTATCCCATGCTGTACCTGATTTTGAGCGACTTCTGACATACGGTTTGGACGGCTTAATCGAAAGAATTCAACAGGACCTATCTAATGACACGTCTATTAATAAACAACAAATCGAATTTTTAAACGGTGTACTGAGTGTCTACGAAGGTGCAAATATTTATGCACAGCATTTGGCGGTGGCCGCTCAAGAAGCAGGTAATACTGAACTTGCAGAAATCTGTCGCAAAGTCCCTGCAAAACCAGCTGAAACCCTACACGAAGCGATCACCAGCATATGGATTGCGTATCATCTTTTACTTCAGGAAAATACCAACTTCGGTTTTTCCATTGGTCGACTGGATCAACTATTAAACAGTTATTACCTCAGTGACTGGGAAAAGCTTGCGACGGACCAAGAACGATCAGAGTACACAGCAAGAGCGGTGGAACTTGTTTGTCACTTTTTCTTACGCTGTTCTGACCACGTCCCGCTCTCAACAGAAGGCTCTGAAACACTCTTTGCAGGCAGTGGCTCTAACCAGGCATTAACGTTGGGCGGTACAAAACTGGTCGATGGAAAAGTGGTCGACGCCGTCAATGATATGACCTATATCATTCTTAAAGCGACAGAATTATTGGGTATTCGTGATCCAAATGTTCATGCTCGGTATCATAAGGAGGTTCACCATCGGGATGCGCAAGGTAATCCTCTACCCAACGGTATTCATGATGTGTATTTAAAACGCTTGAGCCAGGTAAATATTATTACCCGTGCAACACCGGCAATTCATGGAGATGCTCCAGTTGCCCACGCCATGGCGAAGTACTATGCTGCTCACGCAGGTATTAGTGAAGAAGAAGCGCTAGCTGATGCCTACGACTATTCTTCGATTGGTTGCATTGAGCAAAACTCTTCAGGTAAACATTACGGCAATACCGGCTCTACTCTACTTGTTATTCCCGCCGTATTGGAACTTGCACTGTATGGTGGCAAACATCGCAGTGATGGAGTAACTGCAAATGCACCAAATCTATTTTATGATAAAACCAACTACACTACACCACCATTAACAGAAATGAAAAGCATGGATGAGTTTATCGAAGCGTTCCGTTTTCAACTGGATGAGATGGCAAGGCACACCGTGCAGTGTAATAATTATCTGGGTCGTGCTTTTGAAAAAGTAAGATCCTCACCATTTTTATCGGGACTTTTTGTGGGACCTACAAATACACCTGATGGCAATGATGCAAAATTTCGTGATGTTGCATCAGGTGGCGCTAAATATAACTCTGCAGGTGTTGCAATTATTGGCGTTGCAGATGTTATTGATTCGTTTTGTGTGCTTGATTCACTGGTATTTAGTGGCAAAGTTTCTGCGCAAGAGTTATTGGCAGCACTGAATTCTGATTTTCAACCAGAAAGTGAAAACAAAACAGAAAGCAACGTTAGTTTTCTCCAGAGTTTGATACAACGGATACAGTCCTGGTTTTCAAAATCCTCTCAACTGGATAAACTAGAAAAACTTAGTCCTGAGCGATTGAAGGAGATAGAAAACAGCATACGCCATGCGCCAAAATATGGTGCCGGTGTTGATCAAACCGAAGGTGGTATTTACGACAATAGCCTTGCCGTTCATTACACACATCTAATTACCGAGATGATTCAGGATGTTTTTTATAAATACCGAACTCATCGAGGAGGCCGTTATCTCGCCGGTTACTGGAGCATGACGAACCATGCAGGCTTCGGCATGTTATCAAAAGCGACGCCCAACGGTCGCAAAAGTCGACTACCTTTTGCCAGTGGCATTACACCCTGCGCGAACATCGTCAAACGCAATGGCGATCCGGTGATGATTCTTGACCATATTCTTTCTGTCGCAGAGGTTGATGGAGATACTGTACAAAACGGTTATACCTATAATCTCAGCCTCACCACACGTAATCAGGAACATTTTGGAGAAGACACTGAGCTATTTTCAAAATATATGAAAGTATTTATGGATAATGATGGCGTTTTAGTCCAACTCTGTGTGTCTTCAATCGATGATCTCATCGCCGCGCATAAAGCAGCAACCGCAGCAACTCAACAAGGCGCAGGAGAAGAGGAACAAAAAGCATTAGTTCCGTTTAAAGATTTAATGATTCGTGTTGCTGGCTACTCCGCCTATTTTGTCACATTAAGCCCTCAAATGAGGCAAGAAATTATTGATCGCTCCAACTTCGCGCTTGATTCCGGTGTAGAACAGCATGCATATGCTGCAATCTAGAAGATAATGATAAGGAGAAAATATCATGCATGCAGGATTCCCCTGTTTCACACGCGATATACAAGAGGTATTACGGCTTGGTGCCGATAACGCTGAGCTCCCTGAACATTTGGAATCGTTGGGAGGAACAATACTCGCCAGTGGAATGGCAGTATTATTAAAACTCGGTTTTGGTTATGTTATGCGAGATTCACTGCTTGATGAAGAACGTTCAAAAAAAGCATTAAATTTTTTTAACGATAATTTTGTATTCACCGATCCAAATTCTCCAACAGGCGAAAGTTATTATCAGGGTAAGTTTCTTTTACGCACTCGAAAGCCTGGTGATGACATGAATGTCTATCTGAAATTCTGTGAAGATCCATCTGATCTTTTTACCAATACCCCTTTTGGAAGATGCCTAAATCCTTTGTCAGTAGTATCTACTGAAGTACTTGATGAAGAAGAGGCTCAACGTATCGAAAAAGACCCAGACCTTGTCGACCTCGTCATTCGATTTAAAGACATAAACTCTATTCTTGGGTTAATTGGGCGCAGTGATGTAGATATTGTCGGCTTACTGTTAGAAAATATTGTACAACTCACAGGAAATGTAGGACACTTGTTTAAGCTTGGTGCGATAGCAAAAGATACGGAGATCGAACTCGCACTAAATAATAAACAGCATTAGGTCAATTTATCATGGAAGATAAAGCACTTATTTTTGATATTAAACGCGACTGCAGTGAAGATGGTCCAGGTATTCGCACGACAATTTTCTTCAAAGGCTGTCCGCTTTCTTGTATATGGTGTCAAAACCCTGAGAGCAAAACGAAAAGTCCTCAGCTCTCCTTTCGAGCTGAAGCCTGTAAACCCTCAGAATGTAATGTCGCGTGTGTTAAAGTCTGCGAATCACATTGTTTAAGTTTTGTTGATATACTTCATGTAAACCATGATCAATGTATTCGGTGTGATCGCTGTTTTGATGTCTGCCCCACGAAAGCGTTGGAACCTGTTGGCTACTGGGTGACACTTGATGAACTTATGTATCGAATATCCATTGATATCCCATTCTTTCGTTCAAGTGACGGCGGAGTAACACTCTCCGGTGGAGAGGCAACACAGCAAATACCTTTCATTCACCGGCTCCTTAAGGCCCTAAAGAAAAAAGGAATACATACAGCTATTGAGACCAGTGGCTTTTTTAATTATCGCCGTTTTAAAGAGCTAGTATTACCCTACCTTGACCTTATTTATTTTGACCTAAAGCTAATTGATGATATTAAAAGTAAGAAATATACTGGACAATCCAATCAACTCATATTCGACAACTTTAAAAGTCTAATCTATGAAGCAGAAATACCTATTATACCCAGAATTCCACTAATTCCCGGCATCACAACCAACAAAGATAATTTAAAAGGAATTGCAGAGTTTCTTAAAAAATTATCAGTTGATAGTGCAACACTCTTACCCTACAACCCACTCTGGCGAGACAAACTTAAGCGATTGGATTTAGAATCTAATTATGAATTAAGTTCACTAATGTCTGCAGAAGAAATAGAGGCGTGTGTTGAGCATTTTTACTCTTAAGGATAGTTTTATTTAAGTGACTAAACCAAGTACCCTACATCTTATTTACATCATTTAGTTAATTGAAATGGAGGTGTTTGAAATGCAAATTGATTTTCACCATGCGACCACTTATGTTATTGCACGATTGGCAGGATTTAAACAGCCAGAAGCTGAAATCATCGCCTATGCTGCGCAATATGTTGATGACTGCACGAGTAAAGGTGCCGTCTATTTCAATAATAAAGCAGTATACAATAGAATTAGTTCTGCGCATAAAATGCTTGATCATCGGAATATAAAAGCATTAGCTAACCATCAAGTGTGGCTTGCTTTTCACTTTCTTCCCGGCAATGGTGGAAAACCTGCTGGAGAGAATCCATCTGAGAATTTTATCGATAAAATTGTTTGCCGCCCCAATAGCCCTATCGCAAAGGAGATGATTAATAACGCTATAACAGATCAAGACAAGGCCTATGCATTACATCGTCTAGGTGTTGTTATGCACATTTATGCGGATACATGGGCTCACCAAGGATTTGCCGGTGTTCTTAATGAAATAAACGAAGTAGAAAATGCTAAAGAAGTTGGCAATAGCGGTATTTTTAGCAGTTTAAGCGCCTTCCTAGGTGACTTTGTTGAAGATGCTATTCCTCCGTTAGGTCACGGTAGAGCTTTTACATTCCCGGATATGCCATTTCTTTCCTGGACATATAAGAATGGTAAAGGGCAACAGATAACAAGAAACAATACACTAGATTTTTGTACAGCCGCGGACCAAATGTGTAAAGCGATGCAACGCTATATCGCCAAAGATCCAATCGCAAATGTTCCCGGCCTTCCAAGTCCAGATAAAGACCATATTCGCCATTTATTTTCTAGCATAACAGATCAGGACGGGGATAAACGTCATAAACAATGGTTGACTAGTATTAGAGATGGTGAATTTAGTTTTGGAGCTGAAAGTATTTCATATAATGCTAGAGGTAAAAAATCATGGAAAACACAGTCACTTGGTACTTGTTTTGATTTACCTGTGCATAAATATAATGACAATTTTTTAATAAGTAACTGGAAACTTTTCCATGATGCGATTCAAGCACATCGGTTTCATATCATTCATGATGTGTTACCTAAATATGGGATATGTGCAGCTTAAACAACGTTTATTTCGATGACTTTTTTCATCACATCTTCCGGAGGAATAACCCCCTCCTTGCCAACAATGACTCCGGAAGATTTACCTTCTGCCGTAAGGTAGTCTCGGTTTCACTATTGATGGCACAAGAATATACAACATACGAAAAATTAAACTCATGATCTATTCTTCGATTTAGCCTGGTTTTTTTTCCTTACATAGATCGTTTTATTAACCTTTGCCACAATCTCATTGTTTTCATCTTTTATCTCAACAGGCATGTCAAAAACAGTCTTTCCGAGTGCATCTGCTTTCTGTTTGACATCATTGATTAATTCTTCACTTAATATGAAGTGTGCTGTGACTGTCCCTCGCCCGGGTTTCAAAAAGTCGATGCAAGCTGACTTATCCCAAACAATATAACTAGGCCCAAGATTATTGATAAACATCATCATATAAAATGGGTCCGTCATCGAGTAAAGCGAGCCACCGAAATGGGTTCCTACATAATTGCGATTAAACCATTTCAGTTTCATCTGCACGATCATGTGCCGGTAATCGGGAGTTGCATGTATTATCTTAATACCTGCTCCACGAAATGGAGACCAATAATTACCAAGTCGTACTAACCATACAACCGGCAGCTTGTTTGCTTTTCGCCGAATGAGTTCCGCTATCATAATGAGAATATCAACTTCCCGTTTTCCTGTTATATAAAGCTATCGCAACGATTTATGAATTTGGATGTCGCGCACCATGTTCATCGATTGCATGACGAATAGCTGTTCCAATATTTGCATAACTAGCCATAGCTAATTCAAAATTATCCAGAACCGTTTCTGCCATAGTATCTATTCCCAAATCATCGATCTTTGTTGCTCTACATACCTTTTCAGCATGCACTTTGTTAGAAAAATATGTCAGTGTATCAAGCGAAAACTTTTGTTGCTCTTTCAAATCCTCAGGTAAATAGGTTTTCCAAATTTCAGACAAAATATTGTGGCCAAATAATATACCTCTCCCCCAGTGAGCATGGAAAGCATCTTCATTAAAATTATCCAATATCTCCTCGGTTGGTTGAAAAACAGAAGGTAGCGCAATTTCATCCAGGCTTATTTCCTCTTCAATAGCCTTCAGTACTACATTGATATCGTTTTCTATTTTTTGTTTTTCATTATTATTCTTATAATTCGGATCAAAATGATTAAAAATATAAGGAAACCATACTGAGGATATTATTATTTCCGGCGAACAAGCAATGGCAAATAAAAAGCCATGCATCATAGGATAATTCATTGTTTTCTCGGGACGATCATCATCCACAAGGAACTTAACTAATGCTTCATTCATTTTTCACCCTGACTATTTTAGAAAAAGCTAAACAATTCTATCCTTGATTCATATTATTAGCGATTAAATTTTACACGCCAAAACATTCGTCAAAAGTAAACATATATTTATTGCCACTTTATCACAAAACAAATCAGGGTTGGATTTAAGCGGAAGGTGGAAAATATTTGACTTGTAGGTTATTAGTAACTATAGACTATTTACGATTATCATCCATTGACATGATGCGTATTTTCTCACCAGGATAAATAAGATTAGGATTTGGTATCCCATTATAATCGGCGAGTTTTGGATATAAAAAAGGATTATTCAAATAGTATTTCGCAACAAACCATAAGGTATCGCCCTCCTCGACATTATGAACATCCGTTGAATGAGGCAGCTCCGTTAACGTGGTCTGATGAACTATTGTATTGAATTGCTCACTTTTTTCATCTTCGATGATTGATTCAGAAGAAACCAGCGCCACTGTTGTTTCAGTTTTAATTGCTTTATCTTGCTCTCCCCTGGTGATCTCTTGCTTTACTGGCACTTGAACTTCTTGAGAGATAAGAAGTTCTGTCTGCCTTGATTCATTTTGATTAATTGGAGCTTTTAATACTAAATTCCCATCAATGACTGATTTTTTATTACTTCCAGGTACAGCATCGTTATTATAAGTACTGATTCCCATGCTAGCAACGATTGCAAAAGTCGTTATCGATAATCCAGCTGCGATCATTCTATGCCTTCTAAAATCTAGTTGTTTTACTGGATCGCAAGACTTGTCAAATTCAATACTTTCGTTCGTTTCGTTTATTTCGTTTGTTGTTTCCACATCTTGCAAATCACTGCAAACTAAATTATTCGCATCTACTTCTCCAACTTCTAGCTGCTCAGTATATTTTTCATCCAGTTTTATACTTGTGTCTTGGATTTTGATATTCGATATGTCATCATTTTCTACTAATAGAGGTAGTAAAATATTTTTTTCTGTATTCTTATGTAGCAATTTATAAAAGTTTTTATCGTAGCGAGCATGTAGAGGATATTGATCAACCATCGACACTTTCGCCCAGTTCCTATAAAAGGTGAGCATTTTTCTTTGTATTAATGGAATACCATCCGAACCAGAATGTTGTTCTGCTGTTTCTGAAGAAGATGTACATGTTTCATTGTTAAGTAGACCAAAAACATTCTGTAAAATTAGTGTCTTCTTTTCTGGCTTTTGAAGAAGCTTCATCTCTCCTTCAATTTTATCTTTAACTTCAATTTTATTTTTAACTTCAATGACGAGTGGAAGCGTCTCTGTAGAGTTGTATAATTTTATATCTAAGCTATCATTAATACGACTGAAGTACTCACTGCAAAGTACAAATTCATTATCAATCTCACAATCCTTAACTTCAGTACCTTGATCGATATCAATGAGTGAGACAATTTCCCTATTGGCCAGATATTGATTAGCCTCTAGATTAATATTATCAAAGGTAGATTGCATTTTGTCTATTTGATGAGACTTAAATTCCACTCCACTGTTTACAATTTTTAAGAATTTTTCATAAGGTAATATTTCGAATGTCGTACTGATTTTAGCATCATTCTTTATCTCATCCAAAGGTATCACTGTAGGTATAGTAATTAGATTATTAGCTAAAATTGAGGAGATATTCCCCCCTTCACTAACTTCTTCCTTATCTTCGTCATGAATAGATTGTTGTTTTTCGCTAGCACATAATTTAACATCAATGTTAAGAACAACATCTTTTTCAAATTTATCGCAAGGTATTAAATCGAATGATTTATTTGCGTTGTTTGCGCTGTTTTCTTTTTCTTGCTGAGTTTGAGTGGAATCAGAAACGACTTCAAGGACTTGTTCATTTCTTTGAGAATCTTCAAGCTGTTCGATATTGTTTTGCAATTCATTAGATTTCTTGGGGGAGGAATTTATCTCGTTACCGAACAATTTGCGGACATAATTCATTTCTGCAGTACGCAATTCACCATCATAGTTAAACAACACATTCAAGCTGCTATGGAAAACTACCTGATCGTTATAGCAAGTACATTTATCAAAAATACGAGAAACGGTGCCTGACGGTAGAACTTGCCATTCAAGGCAGCCACCATCAATTACATCGCCAACACCATCCACTTCTATCGCTATGGTATTGCCATCGTTAAGTTTGCTGATAATAAAACAGGATTGGGAATTGTCTTCGCCAGCAAGAGAAAATTTCCGACGAAGATTGATAGCAGATGCTAGTACACCACGATTAAGGAATGTTCCAACAACATAATCCGGAGTTGCAATTATTTTCGTTATTTTAGGAGCATAGGTAACTTCAAGCACTTCACCTGCAGGCACGCAAAACTGGTATTCACCAACATGAAATGATAATAAAGTGTAATCTGTTTCAAACTCAACCATAAGCAGCAAATATTTTTCCGTTAGAGGTATTCCTAAAGCAATAAACACTTATGTTCTATATTACTTTCAATACCCTATCGTCCGGGAATGTTTATTACTATTAATGAAATGGAAAAAAATCAGCTAATCGTGAGGATGTTCACAGAGGAAATTCAACTAAAATACAACAATGCAACAACTTTAAAGAACCACTGTGAACATCATCACAGTTCTGTGAATTAAAAATACCATTGGTATGCAATACGTAAATATTCTGTTGTTTTTCTCAATCGAGTAGTTGAGTTTTGGCTTAACCGAGTTAAAGGGCGATATTGCTGGCCAACAGTAACAACAATGTCTTCATATCTTTCTACAGGATATTTATATCCAAGGTGATAAGCTTCCCCTCTGCGAGGATCAAACCGATTTCCGTTAGTCTTTAGATATGATTTGTTATATAAAACGCCAACAAAGATTTCTCCGCCAAATAAATGCATATTCTGCTCTATGCCAATCGATTGAATTGACATGCTGGGTATGTCTGTTTCACTTGTATCGTAGAGACTAAATCCGAACAGCATCCTTGTTTGTTGGCTGAATAAATACATATCCGCATAGACAGAAACTTCTTTTAAAGGCTTATCTCCCACTCCTTGCAAAACACCGGCGCCAACACGCACCCCAAAATCTCGAATTTCATCTTCGCCGGCGAGCACTATATTTGAGATAAGAAAAATTGAAAATAATATTATTAAAAATTGTTTCATTATTGTAGCGCTGCTGCCACACCGATGAGTGTTGCCCAAAAAGCATAGTTACCCACGCCTTGCACATAAAAACTCTCAACCTCATCAGCCAGCTCAGGGTGAGTATAGACCTTAGACTTTGCTCGCACTCGTACTGACGAGGGAACATAGAACACCGTATTCTCATCAACCTTGATAGTTATTGGCTTTAATAATTCTTGTGCATCTATCGTTATGTTACGTGAGGAAAAAACAATCTCTCTGGTTTCCGCCTCTCCATTAATTTGCTTGAGATCATTTGGCCAAATACCTGCTTCGATAATATTTACTTTTTCTGCCCATGTAAAACTTGAAAAAAAAAGCGCAGTTATTACTATAAGCAATTTCACAACAACACTCCTATAACGCCAATATCCACATCGCGTAGATCAATGTCCAGAGCACGATATACTGTTTTTTAAACTGGTGAAATTCTTCACGCATTGCTTCTGTATCGATAAGATAGGGTTTAAATTCAATTTGAACAGAGTTATCCCCCTCGCTTATTTTTTTCCATTGAGGATCTCCAATGGTTGAAACAAGTATGGGATTTTCCTCACTAGAGTTTGCTTGCAATTCCCCATCTACCAATATTTCGGTTTGCTCAGAGTCATTACCAGATTGTAAAATATCGTATTCAGCGAAAAAAATACGCGTACCTGGCTCAATAGTCAACGTTACGCCCTTTGGCACAATGACATCACCAACAAGATAGATATCACCACGCCATGTCTGATCTTCTTTTAATTTCCCATATTTTATGTTGGGCTCATCTTCCAAATATTTAATTTCCGCCATTGCCATGAATGGAAACAACAAAACTATCATCAATAAATAACGCATCTTTTATAATACCAGCCAAATACTGTACACAGCCACCCACAACCAAGCATAGGCACGTTTAGAGGTGTGTAGATTTTTCTCTAAATCAGCCAGTGGTTCAGGTTTGGGCTGGATTACAACCGCTTCAATGTCAGATTGTTCCCGAATATATTGCTGAACATCTTCATCTCCCAGTGCGTATAATTTTATTTCATCATTATCCGATATCGTTAATTCCCCGTTCACGATTAATTCCGGTTTAGAAGGATCACTCCCTAAATTATGTAAATCAACTTCGTTATATATAATCCAACTTCCAGGAGAAATTGTTAACTTCACGCCTTCTGCCACTTGCACATCACTCAGTAATAGAACTTTTCCTGACCAGGTTTCATCTTCATTCAACGAACCTTGTTTGAACTGAAAAAGTTGTTCATAGGATTTATTTTCTGAAAAAGAGCTGTGTGAAAATAACATCAACACTAGTGATACGATCACTCTGCCCATAGAATATCCACTCCAAACATGAAGAGAAAAATAGTCCAGAACGCGACATAGTGACGACGATGTTTTGCGAAAGATTCAGCTTCCTCTTCGTAGCGAATATCTTGTGCGATAATATCAACATTCTTGATAGCTGGATCTAAAGCGATATGTTTTTTGTCTCGATGATATTCTTCTTCAGGTAAAGAGAGAATAATCTGCTGATAGGAACCGGGGTGATCAAGGCTGTTGAGATGCTGTAAGTTATCAAGGGTGTCTTGAGCCAGTACATTCATTGACACACAGGCAAACATAGATAAAAAGGCAACGAGTAAAGATTTTTTAAACATTTAATCGACGAACTTCGGCTTCATTTTGACCATTAAATAACCATGCAGCAGCTGACCGGTCACGTAGATTTGTTGATAGATTTTTATTTGCCGCTTTAACTCACCATAATCAATTTCATACATCGTATATTCAATGTCTTTTGAATTTCTGCTCCCAAGCTCTGATACTTGAAATGGCGATATAACAACTCTATTATCACCACCCGAGATATTGATACTTTCAGTGATCTCTTGTTCTAGCGCCTTCGCTGAGCTGGCGAAAAAAAGAAATATCAAAAAGCTTAAAATGATGCTTGATTGACCATTTTTTGTAGGGGGCATATTGTAGTCGAGGTTAATTATCAATAAAGACTTAATGTTAAACCGATCAGGATAAAAAAGTTACTAATATTTGAAAAATTTCCATATTTTTTACCAGAAAGAATAATCAAATACGAACGATGATTCTGACTTAATTAATTCCGTCAATTGCCGACATTAATTGTATGAAAATCGTTCTGCAACATTGGCCTGAAAGAATCGTTATTGAGCGAATATCGATAGCGAATCGGTCTATCTCCCACGACCGAATTAGAATCAATAACCATCAATCCATTGAATCATGGTTACAACAGCTCATATGGAAAAATCCTAGTAGTAAGCATCAATTGAGGCTCTTACTCGCAAAAGAGCAAAGAAACGTTGCATCCATGAGCGATCATCAAATAATAAGTCATATCGCCAAAATGATTGGCTCGCAAGATTTATCGCTTCAAACAACTAACACCCATAAAGTACTCAAAGGTCAACCGACTTTCGAACGTAAACCTACTAATAATTCAAAACCTCGAAGTAAACGTCAAACGGATGTTGCTAAAAAACAAGCGGATATAATCCCGCCAATAAAAGAGAAAACCATAAACCCCGATTACGCGAAACAAACTGATACACTGATAAAGTCAGCAGTGACTGGAACACCATTTTGTGAAGAGTGTGAGACATAAATTGATCGAACATATCAGTTAATTACGACGTAAATCCATCTAGCTGATAAGGCGTCTTTAAAAATTTTTGCCCTTCACGCTGAAAAATTGATAAACATCCTATCTCGTACTCTTCAATCCAGAAACTTTTAACCGGCCCAAAAACAGAAGTAAGCTCTTCTTTGGTACAGGTCGGTAAATAGGCCCTCATTACACGAGGATCATAAAAACGGAAATAAAGCACCTTCCCCTCTTCTGTCCTCACTTTTAAGAGCGACTGAAAATGTCGTTTTAGCTCTTTACTGGTTGCATACGAGATGAAGAATATCCCCCAGCTGTCAAACATACCTTCCTGGAAAAGTGTCTGTAACAATGGTGATTGCCCACTAAACTTGACCAGATAAGGCGCAACTCGCGCTAATTGCAGGGGAATTTCGCCATTATACAGGCAGGTAAACTCCGCTTTTGACGCCATCAACATGGGATAGATGTTCTTATGTCTTGCAGCATCAACTACCACATAAAGATGGCTACAATCACCCCACTCTTTCGGATATTCGTACATCTCATATTCATTATGCGAGGCTATTTGCATTATTCACCTTTTTGCTCAACAAACGATCTACGATTTATATCGACGCATCCTATAAATTCCCTGAGATTAGCACTAATATTTTATATATTAATGGATATCGGAGTATAAAATTACCACTATGGCGATACCAACATTGAAGGTAATATCGCGTTGAATCGATCCCATTTACCTTACGATGACAGCTTCAAGGAACGAAGGAATGCAGCAGCCTGACAAGAACTACCTGTCATTGCTAGTACAGCAGTATAATCAGCTCTTGCAGCATCTAAAACCCTACTCACTTATTTTCTCAAACTATGACCTCTGTATTCGATGAGTTCCAAGTAAGCTGCATATCTCTTTGGTGCACAATTTATTACCTTTCTTATTTTTTAGTGTCGTAACGAATTCGCATAAAACCATTACCGGATAGACACAAAACAACCTTGACATACCTCAATTACACTACTACACTTCGAAACATGTCGAATTATCAAAACAACAAAGCACTCGCAGAAATGTTCAAAGCATTGAGTAACCCGCACCGGCTGGTATTATTTCATCGATTGATGACATGCTGTGCACCCGGAACAAAATGTAATGCCGATGTCGCCATTAAATTTTGCGTGAGCGAGTTGGGTGAAGGTTTAAATATCGCCGCCTCTACTCTTTCACACCATTTAAAAGCGTTACATCAGGCAAGATTAATTCATATGGAACGTAACGGAAAAAATGTTGAATGCTGGGTAGAGCCAGATGTACTAAAAGAACTTTCAACGTTTTTCAATCAATCTTAGTCACAAAAGAGGAAATTATTATGAGCAGCTGTTGCCCCCCTCCAGTATCAAAAAATGAAAATCATCACGAGCACGATAGCCACCGCCAAAGTGTTCGCGATGCTTATTCACAAGTTGCTAATGCAAATAACGCCGGTGATGCAATTGGAATCGAAAGCAGTTGTTGCGGCGTTTCTGATGATTCCGCTATCAACACCTTAATCTCAACGCGCATTGGTTATAGCGAAGAAGATTTAAAAAATGTACCCAGCGGCGCAGACATGGGACTAGGTTGTGGAAACCCTCGCGCTATCGCTTCATTAAAGGCTGGTGAAACAGTCGTAGACCTTGGCGCTGGCGGCGGCTTTGATTGCTTTCTCGCATCTCAGGAAGTCGGCGAAACAGGACGTGTAATCGGCATTGATATGACACCAGATATGTTGAGTAAAGCACGAAACAACGCAAGTAAAGGAAAATACACTAACGTTGAATTTCGTTTGGGTGAAATTGAAAACCTTCCCTTGGCTGACAGCACTGTAGATGTCATCATCTCTAACTGCGTGATTAACCTTTCCCCAAATAAAGCGCGTGTTTTTCAGGAAGCATTTCGTATTCTAAAACCAGGCGGTCGTTTAGCGATCTCCGATGTTGTCGCAACGGTAGAATTGCCTGATGAAATGAAAAATGATCCGGCACTCATTGCAGGTTGCATGGGCAACGCATCGTTGGTTGATGATTTGGAGACCATGATTAATGAAGCTGGTTTTTCAAATGTTCGTATTGAACCTAAAGATGAATCAAAAGAATTCATCCGCGACTGGGCACCCGATCACAATGTGACAGACTATGTTGTATCTGCATCCATCGAGGGAGTGAAGGTTGATCCTAATGCATGTGTACCGAGGGCGGGGTGCTGCTGATAGTTTGATTTAATTCTGAATGGCCATCAGCTTGGATGGCCATTCAGCAATTTTATACATTCTCTATTCGTATCTTAATTTTAAATATAGTCAAGATCACACAACTCCTCACCACTTTTTTTCAATTCTAGAACAAATATCTGCTTGCTATACTTTGCGCTAGCTTTCTCTTGTTTACCGATTCCAGATAACGTCCAGTCCATTCCCAAACAAGGATGTAGTTCTTTTAAACTGACTGTTGCGTGTTAACTACTCCAGCTCCAATTTTTAGCCAAACGAACCATAAGTGCTCCAACTGGGTTCAATACGACATAGTATGCAAACTTGAATAAGTAAGATTTACCTTCTATAAAAATACCTTAATAAAGATAGCCTGTTGAACATTTCCGCGCGCGGCTTAGTGATAAAGAGCACCGACGAAATCAATTCTGAGAAGTCTGGACAGGTAACTACACCCTTTTTAGACTTGAAGGATATCTCAAAAATTAGACTAATCAGAATAGCATATTAATTGTACGTCCTGCCCCCCCGCCTATTTAAATAATCACAACTTAATCTTCTTAAGCTACTATTCATATTTTTTAATAATCAATATCTTACAGCATGCCTGCGACGAATTCGGTACAGCAATTCCTACCGTTTCTCCTTAAGCATGCACGAGTTCTAACAACCTGTCCCATAAATCCAAATAGGAAATTTGAATGAAGCAGAAAAAGACTATGATTAACCTTTTGTTTGGCATAGCAAGCCTGGCCACCACAGCAACGGCAACGGCAACGGCAACGGCAACGGCAACGGCAAATGGTAGTGTAGAAGTTCATCACACTGTAACAGCCAGTGTGGAGAATGCTATTAGCCTTTCTATCACCATTGATAACGTAACAAATCAGAATCTCATCGACGTTACCTTATCACCCTCTGGAAATGAATTTTATCCTAAGGAAGATAACACGATTATTTCTGTTGGCGATTTACTTTCAAATAATCAAATAACCGTGAACTGGACGACAAATACTTTAAGGTCCGCGACCTATTTTCAATCGGGATTACCTCTGTTTTTCCAACTAAAAGCCCTCAATGCAATCGGTGAAGACATTAATATTCCTGTTTACAGTTTGGTGGGAACAAAATAATGAAAAATAAATATTCTGGTTTTAAATTAAATGCAATGGCGCTAGGTATCATGTTGGCCAGTTCTTCCGCGTACGCTGCCAACACAGTATTGGTTAGTGAATCTAATGGTGAACGGAGCTTCGGCAGTAGCCAATCACCTACACTAAATCACGATGGCAGTAAAGTCGCTTTCATATCCGATTCGGGAGGATTGGTTGGAGATAATCAAATACTCCAACACGTTTATTTTAAAAACATGTCTACAAACACTATAAGTCGCGTTAGTGTCAATAGCAGTGGTGTTGCCGCTAACAGTAAAAGTTCTGACCCCAGTATTAATGGTGATGGCCGCTATATTGCGTTTATGTCGCTGGCCGACAATTTGGTAAGTAACGATCTCAATGCGACGGGGGATATCTTTGTCCGGGATACTCTAAGCAACACCACATCGCTTGTCAGCTCTAATTCTTCTGCTGTACAAGCAAATGGCTATAGTTTGGAACCCGCAATAAGTAAAGATGGGAAATTTGTAGCCTTTTATAGTCATGCTACCAATCTCACCAGCCTTGATACACAAGACAAAGCTCAAGTTTATGTTAAAAACCTTCAAACAGGACAACTTGATATTGTAAGTATTAACAACAATGGAATTACAGGCAACCAAGAGAGTTTTTCCCCCTCAATCAGTAGTGATGGCCGTTTCGTAACCTTTGCTTCATTAGCTAATAATCTAGGTTTATCTGCTCAGAATCAATATAATATTTTCGTTCACGATAGACAAACAAAAACAACTGAAATTGTTAGTGCCGGGGCAAACAATCACAGTAGCAATCCAATCATTAGTAGCAATGGTCGTTTCATTGCCTTCGTTTCATTTGCAACTAATCTTGTGAGTGATGATACAAACAATACGATAGACATCATTATCTACGATAGAGATTTAAAAACATATCAAAGGGCTCAAAGATCTGGTATTGAACCTAATGCCATCAGTCTCTCACCAACATTATCTGATGATGGACGATTTGTCGCTTTTCGTTCTGCTGCATCAAATCTAGTTGATGGAGATACCAATGCAAAAGATGATATGTTTGTATTTGACATTGCTTTGAACAAAGTTGAACGCCTGAATATTCGATTTAATGGCGAACAATCCAATAGCAGCGTAAACAGTTCGATTGCGTTAAGTGGCAATGGAAAAGTTGCGGCCTTCGCCAGCGCTGACACGTCAATGGTAGGTGTCGACCCATGGCCATTCTTAGATATTTTTATCCGTCAAAGAGACCCCATTCAAAGTGTGCAACCCACTGCACAAGCCGCATCAGTACCACCCCAGGAATGCTCTAATGGCAGCGCCTATCTAACTCTAGATGGTAGAACCTCAACCGACATCACTGCTCAGGGGGTATACACCTGGAGAGGTCCATTTGGTACAGCAACAGGTGCTGTTACATCTGTTTATCTCGATGTTGGGCTTCACTCTATTACATTAGAAGTAACTCACCCATGGGGTACCGATTCTAAAACCTTTAACATTGCTGTCGTTGATACAAAAGCACCAAGTATTTCAGCCGATGCACCGGTTACCCGTGAAGCAACATCTGTAAACGGTGCGGCTTATGTGGTTGGCGTTAATGCGAGTGATGCCTGTAAACTAGTTGGCACAACCGTTTCGCCATCTCCACCGTATTATAGTTTAGGGACAACCAATGTGACCGTGACAGCAACAGATGCGGTAGGTAATATTGCATCTGATACTACAACTGTTACCGTCGAGGATACTACTGCACCCGCACTTACTATCCCAGGAGATATTTCTGTCGAAGCAAATAATACTAGAACAGCTGTGAATATTGGTAATGCATCTGCAACAGACTATTTTCTGGCGAGCGTAACAAACAGTGCCCCTGTAGATTTCCCATTAAATACAACATTGGTAACATGGACTGCAAAGGATACTTCAGGAAATAGCACATCAAAGCTACAGCGAGTCACGACAATAGACTCTACAGCACCTGAACTAACTATTCCTGCTGATAAATCATTTGAAGCAACGGCATCGTTAACAACTGTTAATATTGGTTCTGCTTCTGCATCTGACATATTTCCTGTCACCATAACCAATGATGCGCCTTTAAAATTTCCAGTAGGCACCTCAACGGTTAACTGGACAGCAACAGATGCGAACAACAATAGCATCAGTGCTATTCAATCAATAACATTAGTCGATAGCATTGCGCCAACAATTGTTGCTCCTGCGGACATCACTGCTGAAGCAACCGATATTGAAACGCCCCTTAGCCTTATTAGTGCAACGGCAACTGACGCTGTAGGTGTGGTAGAAATTAGTAACAATGCACCAGCAATGTTCCCAATTGGAGATACAATTGTCACTTGGACGTCTATTGATGCAGCTGGTAACTCGAGTTCAGTGGCTCAAAAAGTAACGGTTCAGGATACAACTGCACCTGTCATTGCTGCACCAGCAAACGTCAATGTAGAGGCAGTTAACGAATTGTCAGTGGTCGCTTTTGAAGAGCCTGAAGTATCAGATGCGGTTGATGTTGTTAATTTTACCCATGACGCACCAGCCACTTTCCCGGTTGGTACGACTAACATCACCTGGACCGCAAAAGATGCAGCGGGCAATATCAGCACAGCGATACAAACGATTACAGTTGAAGATACAATTGCACCAGCAATTACTCAACCAGTAAATGTTGAAGTAGAAGCTACAGCCCCTCAATCAATCGTAGCTTTTAATGCACCAATAGCGACGGATGTAGTAGGTGTAACCAGCTTCACTAATGATGCACCTGCAACTTTTCAGGTTGGAACAACAACAATAACCTGGACCGCAAAAGATCTTGCAGGAAATACGTCAACAGCGACCCAAACAGTGACTGTGGTTGATACAACAAAACCTTCCATTACTGGACAAGTCAATATTGAAGTAGAAGCAACCGCTCCACGCTCAATTGTTGCGTACAACATACCAATTGCTACAGATATAGTGGGAGTAACTAGCTTTACCCATGATGCACCAGCAACATTCCCAGTTGGTTTAACAACTATCATATGGACAGCTGTTGATGCGGCAGGTAACAAAAACACTGCAACTCAAACTGTAACAGTGAAGGATACAACGCCACCTGTGATTAATGCGCCGGTAAATGTTGAAGTCGAAGCGACTGCTTTTGAATCAATCGTCGCATATGCAACTCCACCTGTAACAGATATCGTTGGTGTTGTTAGCTTGACAAACAATGCGCCCACTTCTTTTCCAGTTGGCACAACAATCATCACATGGACCGCATCAGATGCAGCGGGTAATTCAACAACTGTAACTCAATTGGTTAAAGTAAAAGATACAACACCTGCTACTTTGACAATTCCTGCAGATATGACAGTTGAAGCAAATGGTAATCCCAGTAGTATTGCAAGCCTGGGTATTGCGCAAGCAAACGATATTGTTGACGGTGACATATCCTCAAACATTCAAATAACAGAACCAGAAAATGGTTATGTTTTGGGTGCTAACACTGTAAGTTACAGCATTATTGATAAAGCCGGCAATCTCAGCACTAGTAATCAAACTGTTACTATCATAGATACAACTGCACCGGTATTTACCAATACTCCAACTGCACTGATTGATGTTATTGCGACATCAGAACAAACTGAAATCGCAATTGGTAATGCTGTAGCAAGTGACTTTTACTTGAAATCTGTGACGAATGACTATCCGTCAAACCAATTCCCAGTTGGAGAAACGGTAGTAACATGGACAGCAGAAGACACCAGTGGAAATAAGTCTACTTTCACACAAATTGTTCGTGCGAGCTATAAGTTCAATGGTTTTCATTCCCCCCTAAAGGAGGGAGGAATATATAAAGCAGGACGCGTAATTCCTGTAAAAATAAACCTGACTTATGCGGACGGTACACCTGTAGAAGTTGCACAGCCATTGATTTCTATGTTTCAGACATCAAACCAGGAAGTTGTAGGAACTGCACTTGATATCAACTCTTCAAGTGCAGCTGACAATGGCGTTATCATGCGTTACACAAGTGATGGCAATTACATTTACAATCTTAACACCGCTACTCTCGGAAAAGGTACCTACCAGATTTCCGTGTTACCTCATGGCGGCAATAATGTAAATGTTATTAACATCGCATTGAAATAACGTTTCATCGTAAAAAAACCGCTAGTCGAGAGGCTAGTGGTTTTTTTGTAACATCTTACTGAAAAAACCTCTGCATTTTTGACGGTAAGCTACTTGGAAGAACAAGGTAATTTTTCTTCGAAAAAAGTTCAAAAAAGCATTATCAAAAGTAATTTATAAACAAACCTGATAATCTTGTCTAATTATAAGCAAACAAAGTGAAGATGTAGACGCAATCAAACAGCTTGCAAAGTGTGGAAAAACGGATGGCTCACCGGTGACACTGAAGCACTTATTTCACTCTATGTGGATAATCCGGTATTGATGTCTCAGAGCCAACCAGCAATAACAGAAAAAGAAGCTATCCATATTCTCTATCAATCAGTATTTGATGAATTCATGATTACTAGCAAAGATAAACTCATGGAAGTTTAAGTACGACAAAGTGATAATTCCTGGAAGATTTCACGTTTAATCGACAACAGTGACCGAGTAAGATAAATACTTTATGCATTTACTGTAATCAAAAAAACATACGTTTTTCAAATATCGATTAAACTATTTACTAACGAGTTGGAAATACATGTGAGCTAAGATGGTTTAAGAACTTCTCAGTGCTGTTGCTATTATACTAACATTTATAGTGTTTATACCGTACATACGTTCAATCCTGAAAGGAAAAACAATGCCTCATGTATTTTCCTGGGTGATTTGGGGCTCTACCACATTTGTTGTTTTCCTAGCGCAACTTGCAGATAATGGTGGGGCTGGCGCGTGGCCAATAGGCGTTTCAGGTATTACCACACTATGTGTAGCATTCTTGGCATATATAAAAAATCAGATAGCTCGATCACCAAAGCAGATTGGCTGTTTTTTATATTGGCAATGACTTCCTTGCCGTTTTGGTATCTAACCTCTGATCCATTATGGGCGGTGATAATATTAACAACAGTAGATGTAATAGGATTTGGGCCAACCTTTAGGAAAGCATATAACCACCCATTTGAGGAACAATTGACGTTTTACGCAATTTTCGTCGTACGTAACGTTATCGCGATTTTGGCATTGGAACAGTATTCACTGACGACTATTTAATTTCCTGCTGTTACAGCAGTAGCATGTCTATTGCTTATCCAAATGTCAATATATAGACAGCGGATGCTGATAACCTAATATCACGACAAAAATTTGATAGATTCATTGAAGTATGGCGATGATTTATTTTGTATACCCTAATTTCTTAATATAACGGGTAGTTAAAATCATCAAAAATTTCATCGATATCAATAAAATATTTAAAAAGTAAGGTATCGAGCAATAGTATGCATGTATCATATAGTTTAGAGGATCATTTGTGAATATGTTGCGACAGTTTCAATTATTTGGTGAGTACAATCAACTAATGAATCAGCGACTTTATGATGCTGCTTCTCAGTTGTCTACTGATGATCTTCATAAAGATAAAGGCGCATTTTTTAAGTCGGTTATGGGGACATTGAACCATATATTGGTCGGCGATATTGTTTGGTTAAAGAGATTCTCCTCACATCCATCAGCTGGACATGGTTTATCTTATATACCGAGTTTAGAAAAACCTAAATCACTTGACTCAATTCTCTATGTTGATTTCAAGCAACTTAGAGAGGAAAGAGTAAAAATAGACAAGGTAATTATTGAGTGGATAAATTCTTTATCGGAAAGTAATATTGAGGGATCAATTTCCTATGAAAACATG
>CALZJE010000052.1 GCA_945787715.1 uncultured Ectothiorhodospiraceae bacterium
TTAATAAATGACCGAACCTTGCCACGGGCTGCTTCAAAAGCAGCCGTAGATCGTTCACTCAAAGCATGAATGCCTCGGTGGACATTGGCATAGTCATGGCGGTAAAAATTATTAATGGCCTCAATAACGGCTAATGGTTTTTGGCTACTAGCAGCGTTGTCCAAATAGGCTAATGGATATCCGTTGATCATTTGATCCAGTATTGGGAAATCCTGTTGGCGCTGCTGCATCGAAAAAATTGATTTTGCCATTGAGGGAACGACTTGTTCAGGTGGTGAATTCATTTCAACAACTCCTGCAATTGATCGCCACTTTGCAATTGTTTTAATAATAAGCCATGTAATGCACTTTGAAATGCGTTCATCGGACATTGCTCAATAATGTGATTGGCAAAGGCAAATAGCATCAGGTTACGCGAGGTTGCTTCATCAATGCCACGGGAGCGAAGATAATATAATACTTCTTCGTCGAGCTGGCCGATGGTTGCTCCATGGGAACATTTTACATCATCTGCATAAATCTCTAATTGTGGTTTGGCATCAATCTCAGAACCCTGTGATAGTAACAAGTTATTAGTGGTTACACGTGCATCACTTTTTTGAGCGTGAGGATGAACCACGACCGTGCCATCAAATACGCCATGGCTTTTGTCATTGGCTATGCCGCGATAGGTTTCTCGACTTGTACAGGAAGGTGCGTGGTGATCAATATGGGTACGCATTTCCAGGTGCTGCTTACTTTGGGAAATAAATAAACCGTTTAGTAGACATCCTGCTCGCGCACCATTGAGTTTTGTTTTTATATTGTTACGCATCAGTTGAGAACCGAACGCGAATAGATGATTCTGATAATGACTATCACTAGCCAACTCCACTTGGGTTTCCGAGAAGTGCATACCACTCTGCCCCTCCAGCTGCAATTTATAATGCTGAAGCTGTGCCCCCGTTTCCAATTGAATATCTACCTGCACATTATTCACATAGTCCCCCTCACCCAATGCCACATGCGATTCAATAAGTTGTGCGTGGCTGTTTGGCTCCATGATGACCACATTGCGACTATAACTCGCAGACTTATTTTTAATGGTGTTGATATATTGCAGGTGTATTGGCTTTTCGAGTTGGACGTCAGCTAAAATATTGATTGCAGCGCCAGTTGTTATAAACGCATTATTCAAGGCATTCAGTACATCGTCTGTCTGTTGGGTGAGTGGAAATATTGGATGCTGTTGCTTAGTTTGACTGTTAAGAATATTTGAGAGTTCGTTGATTACCACACCATCCGGTAATGGATTGATATCAGACAATATCCAATTAAAATGTCCATCAACAAATACCAGTTTATAGGCATCAAGCGTAGCCAATGGCAACTGCTGACAGTCATCATTATTAATAAACTGTTGCTGACTCGTTGTAGGATGGTAGATGTTTTTTTCCAGGGCTTGTAACTGCGTGTACTTCCATGCCTCCTGCTTACGCGTTGGAAATCCCAGTTCAGCAAAGTGCTGTAATGCAGTCTCCCTCATTGCTCTGACCCAAGCAACCTCATGTCCTGGCAATTGTTCTGCAAGCTGCCAGTATAGTGCTTGATAGCTTTCTACAGCATTCATCACCCGATCTCTCCGGATGAACTGTGGTGTATATCGTCAACCTGGCTGATCCAGCCATAACCTTTTTCTTCCAGCACCTCAGCCAGTTCGGGGCCACCGGATTTAATGATCCGCCCAAGAGACAAGACATGCACATAATCAGGTTTTATATAATTTAACAATCGTTGATAATGAGTCACTATAACAATCGCTCGCTCTGAACTTCGTAAAGTATTCACACCATTAGCAACCACTTTTAACGCATCGATATCCAAACCGGAATCTATCTCATCAAGTATCGCCAGTTGTGGCTCCAGGACACTCATTTGTAAAATTTCATTACGCTTCTTCTCACCACCTGAGAAGCCTTCATTGACATTGCGGTAGAGTAGTTCGCTACTGATGCCAAGCTCTGCCATGCGCATGCGGATAAGTTCTAAAAAATCCATTGCATCCAGTTCCTGTTGTCCTCTCTCTTTGCGTACGGCGTTCATCGCTGCTTTGAGTAGATAAACATTTGATACGCCGGGAATCTCTACCGGATATTGAAACGCGAGAAACAGACCCTTACGCGCTCGCTCTTCAGTAGTCAGTGACAAAAGATCATTTCCCTGGTAGTAAATTTCACCTTGCGTTACCTCAAAGCCGGGGCGCCCTGCCAACACATGAGCTAGTGTGCTTTTACCAGAAGCGTTAGGCCCCATGATGGCATGCACTTCACCGGCTTTGATAGTGAGATCAATACCTTTCAGGATGGCTTGCCCTTCCACTTCAGCGTGTAGATTGGATATTTGTAATAAGCTGTTTTGATTCATTAACCCACGCTCCCTTCCAAACTGACACCAAGTAATTTTTGCGCCTCGACGGCGAACTCCATCGGTAGTTCCTTGAAGACCTGTTTACAAAAACCATTGACGATCATTGATACCGCATCCTCTTGAGATAAGCCACGCTGTTGGCAATAGAACAATTGATCCTCGCCGATCTTCGAGGTTGATGCTTCGTGTTCAACCTTGGCAGTGGAGTTTCTCACCTCAATATAGGGGAAAGTATGCGCCCCACAGCGATCACCAATCAATAAGGAATCACATTGGGTGTAGTTACGAGCGTTATCTGCACGTTGATGGATTTGCACCAGACCACGATAAGCATTTTGCCCTTGAGCGGCGGAAATACCTTTGGAGATAATAGTGCTGCGGGTATTTTTGCCAACATGAATCATCTTGGTGCCGGTATCTGCCTGCTGGTAGTTATTGGTTAACGCGACTGAATAAAACTCACCAACAGAATTGTCACCTTTTAAAATACAGCTTGGGTATTTCCAGGTAATTGCTGAACCGGTCTCGACTTGTGTCCATGAAATCTTTGCATTGTTGCCTTTGCAAAGCCCACGCTTGGTCACAAAATTATAGATCCCACCGCGCCCTTCAGCATCACCCGGATACCAGTTCTGCACGGTTGAGTATTTGATTTGTGCATCATCCAGTGCAACTAGTTCAACAACTGCAGCATGCAATTGATTTTCATCACGCATTGGCGCTGTACAACCTTCAAGATAACTGACATAACTGCGCTCTTCTGCAATGATCAAGGTACGTTCGAACTGACCGGTCAACGCAGCATTGATGCGGAAGTAAGTGGATAACTCCATTGGGCAGCGTACCCTTTTGGGCACATAAACAAAGGAACCGTCACTGAAAACTGCAGCATTCAAAGCAGCATAAAAGTTATCACGGTTAGACACCACCGAGCCTAGATAACGCTGTACCAACTCCGTATGCTTTAATACTGCCTCTGAAAAAGAACAGAAAATAATGCCCATCTCAGCAAGCTTGTCCTTAAAAGTGGTGGCGACAGATACACTATCAAAAACTGCATCTACTGCCACGCCAGCCAGGAGTTTCTGTTCCTCCAGTGGTATGCCTAATTTTTCATAGGTGCGTAATAACTCTGGATCAACATCATCCAGACTCTCTGGTTGTTTTTGTTTTTTTGGTGCAGAAAAATAGCTGATTGCTTGAAAGTCAATCGCTGGGTATTTAATATGAGCCCAATGTGGCAAGGTCATTTTTTGCCAATGCCGAAATGCATCGAGACGCCATTCAGTTAAAAAATGTGGTTCGTTTTTCTTTGCTGAAATGGTGCGGATGACATCCTCATTTAACCCGGGTGGCAAGGTATCACTTTCGATGTCTGTCACAAAACCTGCAGGGTACTCCTGACTAATCAACTCCTCAATTTTTGGTTTGATTGCACTCATAAATCCACCTCCGGTGGCTTAATGATCAAGCGCTTTAAACATCTTGAGATTTTTGATGGGGCTGCCTTGACTAAGTTTCACTAAATCAATTTGGCCCAGTGAGTCATAAATAAATTGATTGATACTAATCCATTGATCACGCAATCTACAGGTAGATTCTATAACACACTGGCTATTCGTCGTGCTGCATTCGGTTAATGCCAACGGGCCTTCCAATACATTAATGATTTCCATCAAAGTAATCTGATCGGGTGCTCTATTGAGGCTATAACCACCCGAAGGCCCGCGGTGTGATTTCAACAATCCGCTTTTTGTTAAAGACTTCAATACTTTGCTTACAGTAGGGGCCGGTAGTGATAATCCATTAGACAATTCATTGACACTTACAGCTGCCCCAGGCATACCCGCTAAATAGCTCATCACCAAAACACCATAATCAGTTAGCTTGCTAATTCGAACCACAGCAATTCCTCTTCCTATATAAGACTAATATAGTACTATTTAGTGGAATGGCAAGTTTGAATATCAAAGGGATCTCTTCAAAAGAGGTGATACTAATGCTGTTCAACGGATGTTCTGTGGCAAAAAATCATTGGAAAACGACTGCCTGTAAAGCGTTGGTGTATGAGCGTTGGCGGGTCAGTTGTTGAAGTGCTACAGCAAACGATTGTCCTCATCCATCCTATTCATTCTGAGCCTTGAGATGCCACTCAAATACCAAAAACTAAATTTTCTCAGCTGAATACCGATAAATCCTAGCTGTAGAAATAAATTCTTCCCTAATTATTCGTAAGGATAAAATATAATCTATAAATAGTTTAAGGTTGAAAATAACACAGAAATCTTTGGGGAAGTGAGAGGTTGTACGAATAATATGCATTTAGGAGATAACAGCCAGTGACTATCAAATGGGACGAAGTAGAAAATCTTTCGAACGAGTCCTTCAGTACATTGATCAATGTAAGCGGCCGACAAAGAATGCTTTCTCAACGTATCATTATGTTGATTCTGAATTGTCAGCTCGTTAATAAAGAAAATATGATCGACAATCTAACTAGGTCGCTTAATCTGCTTGGGGATACGATAGAGATTTTCAAAACGAATCACTTTGATCTTTTAAATGGAAATAATGAGAAGAAACTCCCTCAGTTACCTTCTAAAAAACTGATTACTAAGTTAAAAGATGAAGGCGTTGAAAAACTTATCGAATCATTTATCAAACAAGTAGAGGTAATTAAAAATCGTATTGAAAAATCCAACTTGATCGATCCTGGTGAATTAGATTCTTTGGTAATGCATGCTGCCAATCCTGTGCTCAAACATCTCAATGAATTAACCGAAATATACGAAGCTGAGTTTCACGAATATTCAGCATTCCTTCGTAACGAATCTGATAAACAAGAGCAGCGTATTGAACAAAAAGAGCGAGCGAGGAACGAATTAGAAAACCTTAACGCAACATTAGAGGAAAAAATCCTAGAGCGCACCAAAGACCTGAAAGCGAGTGAATCACGCGTTAGAGCCGTTTTGGATAACATAACGGAAGGCATTACGGTAATTGATGGAAACGGGATTATCCAATCTGTAAATCCTGCTGTCGTTAACATGTTTAACTACAAAGAAACTGAGTTGAAGAATACTTGTTTTAGCCAATTGCTTAGCCAAAATAATAGTCCATTTAGAGATTTTAAAGTTAATGACAACGGAATCAATGTAGCTGACTTTATAATTACTAGTGGAAAGCAAGCGTTTGAGTTCGCTGGCCTGCAGCAGGATGGAGCTGAATTCCCGATCGACTGCATTTTTAATGAAATGCCTGTCGCTGATAATACCTTATACATTTGTGTTATGCGTGACATTAGTTCACGTAAAGAGGCGGAAGCACATCTTGAACATGCACAACAAGAACTCAGAGCATCAGCACATCAAGCAGGGATGGCTGAAATCGCCACCGGCATCCTTCACAATATCGGCAATATACTCAATAGCGTCAGCCTCAGTGCCGAAGAAATAAACAGATTGCTAAAAGAATTCAAATTTCCGATGTTTGATAAAGCCATTTCGATGTTGGTAGATAATAAAGAAAACTTGACAGAATTTTTAAGCAAAGATCAAAAAGGAGATAAGCTTGTAGATTATTTGGTTGTGATCAATGAATCTTTCGAAAAAGATTTGGTTTTGTCTAACAACGAAATTGAGCACATGAAATCACATATCGAAATGATAAAAGATGTCATCGGGACACAGCAAGAATACGCCAAGGGAAATCACTTTTCCGAGGCAATAGATATTAACCGTCTATTAGAAGATGCGATAAAAATTGAAAAAAACTCGTTGAGTAAAAACTTTATTTCGCTCGCAATAAACTGTAGCGAAATCCCGGATTGCGAAGTTCATAAGTCTAAATTGTTACAAGTTATGACCAATCTTATAAAAAATGCAAAAGAAGCGACCATAGAAAACAACAGTATTGAGCAACGACAAATTTCTATTGAATCGGGAAAGTTAGACTCCCACTTTGCCTATATTCGAATAAAAGATAATGGTATCGGAATTACTGAGGAAAATTTGGCTAAAATATTTCAACATGGATTTACAACTAAACAAAATGGGCATGGCTTTGGATTACACTCAAGCATCGTAGCAATGAAAGAAATGAAGGGGAATATTTCTGCAGAGAGTGATGGGATGAATCTAGGTACAACATTTACGGTTAGCGTTCCTTTGGCACGCAGTGGAAATAAAGTTTAGGAAATGACCAAGTTATTCTCTGTCTATGCGAAATTGATAATTAAAGGGATGTGATTATATTATGAGCTTCAATAATAGAATATTAATTGTAGATGATAATGAGTCAATACATAACGACTTTCGAAAAACACTTTGTCCAGTAAGAAATGAGAATGTTGATGTTAGCGTACTTGAAATGGAATTATTTGGAGAAGATGCGGAAAGTAACGAAAATGATGATGGTATCTATCCTGAATATGAGTTGGATTCCGCATACCAGGGGCAAGAAGCGCTAGAAAAAGTTCGTCAGGCTGCTGCGGATAATAAGCCCTACGCACTACTATTTGTCGATGTTCGCATGCCTCCGGGGTGGGATGGCATTGAAACAATAAGCCGTATTTGGAAGGAATTCCCTTATACAGAGATCGCTATCTGTACGGCTTATTCAGATTACAGTTGGGATGAAATCGCCGAAAAGCTAGGGAACTCCGATAAATTACTTTTTTTGACTAAGCCTTTTAGCACCATTGTTGTAAAGCAAATGGCACTGAGTCTCGTAAAAAAATGGAATCTCGGCGAACAAGCCAGAAATTATGTTGCTAATTTAGAAGCTGAAGTTAATGACCGCACTTTACAGTTAACCGCATTACTTGAAGAAGTTGAGAAAAAAAATCAACTATTAGAGCATATTGCACTTCACGACTCTCTAACTAATCTACCGAACCGAGCTTTATTCAATGACCGTTTAGTCCATAGAGTTTCCACTGCAGATCGAGAGCATACGTCGTTTTCGGTTTTCATGCTAGATTTGAATAAGTTTAAAGAAATTAATGATGGGCTAGGGCACGAAGTCGGTGATAAAGTACTGACAGAAGTTGCCACCCGCGTTTCTAAAATGATTAGGGAAAGCGATACCGTTGCAAGATTGGGGGGGGATGAGTTTGCGATTCTTCTTCATGAAGCGAATGCAGAATCAAGCGCTCTGGTGGCACGAAAAATACTTGGGGCCTTTGATGAACCCATGATATCAGACGGTAAAAGTATCCCCATTGGTTTAAGTATAGGCATCGCTGTTTATCCACAACATGGAGAAGATGATTCTACACTTTTGCGTCATGCAGATGTCGCTATGTATGAGTCAAAAGCCTCTGGAGAAGGCTTTACAGTGATTGACATTAAAGAAAACGAAATACGTAATATACGCGCGCAACTTGCCAAAGAATTGGAAGTCGCCGTAAAGAATCAGGATCTCACTGTAAGCTTCCAACCCATATGGAATGTTGCCAATAAGAAAACCACCAAAGTTGAATGTCTATGTCGTTGGAATCATCCGACTCGAGGCATGATTCCTCCAGTAGAATTTATTCCTGTCGCAGAACAAAGAGAATTAATTAAAGAGTTGACGCTTTTCGTCATGGAAACTGCCGTAAAACAACTCAGTAAATGGCATCAGCAGGGAATATTCATCGGTGTAAGTATTAATTTATCCGCGCGTAACTTTCTTGACCGAGAATTAAAAGAGTATTTAGATAATGTATTACAGACTTATAACATTGAGGGAAAATGGATCACATTGGAAATCACGGAAAGCATGACAATTAACAATCCTGAAAAAGCCATACAAATCATGAATGCCTATGCCGAACAAGGGATTCAATTATCAATTGATGATTATGGTACCGGTTATGCCTCGTTAGGTTATATCAAGAAACTACCGGTTAACGAGGTTAAAATCGACAGCAGTTTTGTTTTTGATTTAAATACTGATAACGAAAATAGAGTGATTGTTAAGTCAACGATAGAACTTGCCCATGCGCTAAACATGAGTATAGTAGCAGAAGGCGTCGAAAATCAGACTATTCTTGATATTTTGGTTGAGCTCGGATGCGACAACATTCAGGGCTATTTTATTTGTGAGCCCTTGAATAGTGAACTTCTGACTAAATGGTTATTAGAAAACTAACAACTATACCCGCTATGTCTTTAAAAGGGTATTAGGGACAGAGAGCAATTGTTTCTAATATTAGGGAAAATTGCTCTCTGGTACGGTTTTTCCGTCGTGCGAAGAGTTGCTGTGTTACCTATTGGTCAAGCAGGACTGAGTTAGTTCACTGATTTACTGAGATGAGCTGTAGGTGAAAGTTCGTGAGGCAATGACAGTGTTAGTCTTGCTGTTTACAATATCCACTTGCCATTCGCCGGTTTTTGTAGAAACAATACGTTTACTAGAAAATACTCGCCAACGATTTCCGTTAATGTTAAATGGAATTTCAGCTTGTTTTTTTCTGTTGTATAACCAGCGGTGAATGATTTTAGTGCCTTTCATATCCCGCAATTCAGAAAAGAAATACACTTGTTTCAATTCTTCAGCTTTAGCCTTAATGGTCCCTTCAATTTGATTAACCGGTTCTCGGTTTTTTATTTGATGAGAAAAGACCGCCCGTGTGACATTTTTTGAAAACTTTACGGCAGTGGTTTGAGTGGTAATGCTTGGTTTAATAAGGATTGCTTCTGCGGGTTGCTCAAGCTTCTGTTTGGCAATGGCTTTGTCTTCGGGAATGTCCAGCGATTGTGCGCTACTTTGTGTTGTTTTAAGCGGAGTTTGTTGTAGGGCGTTTGCAGCAGTAGGAACTTCCGTAGTTATAGTCTCGAATTTGTTTTCTGTTTCTCGTGTATCTGTTTCTATCACTGCTTTAGTATTTGATTGCTCTATTTGAGACGGAGTAACCTCTGCGCTGGTGGGTTCGTTGATTTCTGGTGTATCAGTAAGCACGTTTTGCGTGGTCTTAGCTGCAGCAGGGGTAGGGGAGATTTGCTGGGTAGAATTGATCAATTTAGTGGTTGGATCGTTTTGTTCGGAATTCCAAAACCAAAATGCAAGCCCGATCCCGGTCAGGATTGCCATCGCGATACTTAGAGTAGCTACTAATTTGTTATTCGAGTGGGATGTATCAAGCATCGGTGCATCGATGTCTGAAGGCACCTTTATTCTAACAATTAATTTATTGGTTCTAACTGGAGCGGTTGTCTGATTCATGTGAAAAATGAAACCCGTTAATAATCATAAATATGCCCAATTATAGCAGAAACAACAAGTTTTATAGTATGGCGTATGTTGTAGGATTTTTGTTCAATTAAGGGTGATAATCTTTGCTTATCAGTTAGGGGAGGAAAATTACTGCTTGCCATTGCTCGAATCGCACTGGCCACTCATTTCGACTGTTTGAGAAATTCCAGTAACCTTTTTACATATAAGGCACTCAAAAGGAGCTTTAATTTTACACTTTTATATTATCTTGGTCGCAAGTAAGGCGTTGTTTAAGCTGTCTATAGGCCAACATGCCTATGGAAATGATTAAAAAATGTTGCCACAATTTAATGAGTGTTTGGCAGCTTAATAAGTCATGTAGATTTGTCGATACACCTTCGAGTGCTAAATTAGCAGGAACTTTTTCAATGGGGAGCAACGGCTACGTGTGTGCAAAAGAAATAAAATCAGTATCAGACTCTGCTTATATTGGCCGTCAGTCGATATATGATCGAAAGCTTAATGTGTATGCCTATGAATTATTATACCGATCTGAGGAAATGTCAGGGCAAGCACCAGCTGAATTTGATGGGAATATGGCAACATCTAATGTAATGATGAATACATTTTTTGAGCTTGGGCTGGATACCATAGTAGGCAACAAGATTGCGTTTATCAATCTAACCCAGGATTTTATCGATGGCACAATAGAAATACCCGCATTCAAAAATAAAGTGGTTTTAGAAGTGTTAGAGAATATTGAACCAAGCCAAAAGACTATTGACGGGATGATATCTCTCAAACAAAAAGGTTTTGATATCGCTCTGGACGACTTTTCTTTTGAAGAAAAAATGATGCCACTGATTGACTATGCTGATTTGATAAAAGTAGATATAACATTGCTCAGTCGGTCACAATTAGAAAAGCATGTGTTATTGATAAAGAAAGAAAAAAAAATTAAATTGCTAGCAGAAAAAATAGAGACAAAGGAAGAATTTGATCATTGTAAGTCATTAGGTTTTGATTATTATCAAGGCTATTTCCTAGAGAAGCCAAGCATAGTTAAAGGCCAGAAAATGCCTGCAAATAAAGTGGCATTACTCCAATTGTTAATAAAATTGCAAAACCCGGATGTTGAAATCGATGAATTGGAGAAGCTCATTGTTAATGATGCTTCCTTAACTTTCAAGTTAATGCGTTATATAAATTCGCCAGCCTTTAATGTCGATAGAAATATCACAAGTATAAAGCAAATATTGATGATTTTAGGTTTGAATAATCTAAAACAATGGATGACATTAATTGTAATTTCCGGTATTGATGACAAGCCCTCTGATCTGATTCGCATTTCATTGGTAAGAGCAAAAATGTGTGTAAAACTTGCGGAAACTACCAAACAAAAAAATTCTCAGGAGTACTTTTTACTGGGTATATTTTCAATGCTTGATGCAATGTTGGATCAGGACTTGGAGACAATACTCAATTCCATGCCACTCAAACAAGAATTGAAAAAGGCATTGCTGAATTACGAAGGTATCCACGGCAGTATTTTGAAATGCATTATTGCTTACGAGCGTGGTGATGTAAAAAGTATGCGATGCGGCAAAATACCCAAAAAATTGTTGCGCCAATTTTATTTAGCCTCGCTTTCCTGGGCTGATGAGACTGTTGCAGGCTTTTCTACATAGTGTTTGCGTTGAAACCGTGTTAGCTATTGTGCCGAGAGTGTTGTAGTCAATTCCTTACCCCATGTCGTGCTAAATCTTGAACGACCTCTCTAAGTCCAAGGGTTACCTTTGTTAGTCTGGCATAATCAATCTTGTCTTTAGTATCTTGACTCGTATGGTAGTAGGGATAGCGAAACATCGCTGTATCGGTAACCATCAGTGCCTTGTAGCCTTGGTTCCAATATGACCAATGATCAGATAAGTTGATTGCACCTAAGAGTCGTGGTGCAGCAAGTCCCTCAGATGGTATCTCAGTATGTTCGCGAAAAATTTTTATGCTTTGTCGTAACAATGATTGCGATTTAATATCGGTAACAAAGGCGAGGAAGTTGCCGACATTCGGATAAAACAAGCTTAAAGGCATGGGGTAGGCTTGGCTATGCGCTTGATCAGAATAATATCCAATGGTTTCCAAGGAAAACATAGCGATGATGTTCTCGTTGTTTTCTTTTGACTGCTTGGCTGCGACATAGCTACCCATGTCGGCACCATAGGAAAAGGGTGGTTCCTCATTAACAAAACCTATAAACCTAATGGTGCGTGGTGATTTTTGTGACGCCTCTTGCAACGACAAAAGTCTCGCCATTTCCAGCATTGCGGCAACACCACTTCCATTGTCATTGGCACCAGGTGAACCGGATACTGAATCATAATGTGCGCCAATAAGGACAACTTCCTCCGGGCGTAATTTACCTGGTAATTCGGCAATAATGTTCCGAACCTCTTTTCCCATAACATTGAATGATTGATATTCCACTGAATAATTATATTCAGTAAAACGCTGTTCAATATATTCCGCGGTAAGCAATAGCTGAGGATAATTCCACATATTCCGTTCACCAATCTTGTATGCTAACACATCAACATGGGTCTGTAAGTTATCATGGATTTTTTGTTCTGACAGAGTGGGTGCCGATCGCGATCCAGTGTATGAGTGGCCGGGCATAACTGTCGTGAAAACTATCACGCATGCGATAATGACAGTAATTAATGTGATAAGTATTAGAGTCATGGATCACCGGAGCCTCATTAATAACCAAGTTTTTCCTATACGATACTAAAATATTACAAGTTTTTTACATTTGTTCAAGGGCTTTAGGATTATGTTTATCGACAACTCTATTTTATTATTTTTACTTGCTATTGTTGTAAAATTAGCCTGATAATGAGCTTAATCTAATCCCTGTCTCCAGTATAAAAAAATGGAGGAATGATGATTTGACGTGCCGTGACATAAAAAAAAGTAAGGATGCTATCTTATTAAGAATAGCGACATTGCTTCTGTGTCTAGCTTTTCTCCCATATGACCAAGTTTCTGCGCGTAGCAACTCTGAAAAAGGCACATTACATGGCTCATTGCAATGGCTTGGCTATTCGTATCATCCTGGCGGAGGTTCCTTTCCAAAACGATACCCCCTCAAGTTAGACAAAAAGGCGTATCACGTCGTGGAAATAGGTGCAGTGGCAAAATTAGACTATGACTTAAATGAGAAATTTCTTTTGCGACTCGCTGCTTCCTATTACAAAGACTGCGCAATGAAGGATGCGGGTTTTTTGCATTTTGGTTTTAGAGGAAGAATATTTTCCCGAGGCAAGCACAATATTCTCATTGGCCTTGGCCCTACTTTAAGTTTCCGTCGGAATTGGCATAGCATCCCTGAATATGATGGGGATGGTTTTTATGGTAATCGTAGCTACCTAGGTTGGCAATATCGTTTTTTTATTTGGGGTGGCGAATTAGACTATCTCTATGAAATATCAGATGGGGTAGAATTTCATTACTCATTTATACCAGGTTTCCCTTATGCTTATACTTCCTTATTTGGTATCAGATATAGATTTTGAGTGATCACGGCACTAGTCAGTGACTTATTTCACTGGACACCTTGTTTAGCAAAACTGAGATTATTCATATGGCTGATAAAATAAAGTGCGAACTCGTCTCGTGGGAACATTTCTACGCACTGGCTCGAGACTTAGCATTTCAGATCTATGATGCCGGTTATGTGCCGGACATGATTATCGCTGTGGCTCGGGGTGGATATATGCCGGGCCGTGTGCTGTGCGATTTTTTAGATATCATGGATCTAAACACCTTTAGAGTTGAACACTATCACGGCGCACATAAGGAGCCGTTGGCACGGATAAAATATCCTTTGGCTACGAACGTGGAAGGTAAACGTGTGCTCGTTGTAGATGACGTTAGCGACACCGGCGACACCTTCGTCGTCGCGATAGAACATATTCGAAAGCACGGTGAGCCAGCTGAGATTAAAACGGCAACACTACAGCATAAAACAGTCTCTCATTTTGAACCGGATTTTTATGCGCAAATCGTTACGCAATGGCGTTGGATTATTTATCCATGGGCAGTAACGGAAGACGTGAGTGGTTTTATTAACGCGATGAAACCAAATCCTGTTTCTGTGAATGATATCTCCGAGCGATTATTGCGAGACTATGGTATTGAAGTGCCACAACAAAGCTTGCTCGATATCCTTAAGCTGCAAGGTCATCCCTTAGGATAGAGGCATGTAACGGCACTAAAATGAAAGACAGCGATTGTATAATGTTCTTGCAATGGGTCTTACCTCAATTGCATATGAGTTGGCCAGGGTTTCGCCGTGTGCATGGTCAAGTGTGCAAACACCTGGAGCAGCGTTGCAAGCAGTTAGGTCTGCCGGATATTGTCACTTACCAAAATTATCTGCAACAACAGCCCCAGGAGTGGCAGGTGTTGGATAGTCTTTGTCGTATCACTGTCACTCGTTTTTATCGCGACAAGGCCGTATTTGCTTTTTTAGCACGGGAGGTTTTACCCACGCTTATTCATCAAGCTCAAACACGCGGTGCTCAACACTTGCGCCTATGGAGCGCGGGTTGTGCTGGTGGTGAAGAGCCTTATTCCTTGGCTTTAGTTTACCAGTTAGGTCTCGAAATCAAACCTGGCATTGGACTACATATTCTCGCCACCGATGCTGATGCCCACATGATTAACCGTGCCCGCGAGGCCTGTTATCCTTTTAGTAGCGTGAAAAATCTACCGCAAACTTGGCTGGCGAGTGCCTTCGTTCAACGTGAAGAATTGTATTGTTTGAAAACAGAATATTGTGACCCTGTGGAATTATTAATCCACGATATCCGTTCAGAAACTCCCAACGGCCCATTCGATCTTATACTCTGTCGTAATCTCACATTTACCTATTTCGAACAAACCGTACAAACTGAGATTTTGGCGCGCTTGCGAAAAGCTTTACAGCCAGGCGGGGTGTTGGTGATTGGCGTTCATGAATCTTTGCCTACTGTTGAGGGGCTAACTGTGTGGTCGGAGCGCTTAGGGATTTACCGCCGTCTCTGAATGAAGGGCGCTTAATTGATAAGTACTTAACCCGGATCTTACGGCATTGTGAGACTCATCTGCGCGGGAGGATATTTAAATTTAAAATAATTTTGAAAATATACTCAGCTGCTGATCTGAAGGAATGGTTGGTTTATAATATTTACAGATATTTGAATTAGAATTCGTATTAAGAAGTTTCATTTAAAAATAGAAATCAGAATTCTCGTTTTAATGGCAGCTCATAGCCATTAGCCGGCATTCACAATCGTGGTCGAATAGTCAGGAATGCACGAATTACAGACATTCGATCCATCATGCTAATTACAACATTTAAGAATAAAAGTTAAACCAAATAATCGCTTTTCTAATTGGCAGGTATGACAAAGCGGCCAATTCATTAATGTAAAAATTTAAGTCCATGTTAGTAGCTGAATTCAGTCCGGAGGAATACATTTAACTAGTATTTAAATCTACTACTAATATTCACTAGGTAACAGTCATTGAAATTTGACAATAAAATTGCAATGAGCGTCGGGTATCACCAGTTACTCGACGTTTGTAAAACTAAGAGCTGCCATAGAAATTAGTTTACACTTATGGGTTTTCAATCGCCATTTTAGCAAGGCAAATTGATGCATGATAGTCGCTCTATTGCAAGGAATTCTAACGCGGCTAAAATGAGTGAGTGGGAAGACAGAAATGTAAACTAATTTCTACGGCAGCCCTAAATCTCAGTAAGTTCCGATAATTCCAGTAAACTTTGAAATTAATTTTTAAATAGGCTAAGCTATTAAGAGTAAATGATGCCTCTAATCGGTCAAATTGCAGCCATGCAAATCTTAACTAACTCAATAAATAAGATTGAAAACTTTCAATCCGGTTGAAAACTGGATAAGCATCCGTACATCGAAGCCTATCTCCATTTAGGCAATGCTTACACTTAACACGTTTGCATTTCGATTACGTATCGTCGAGTTTAAATATTTTAATGTTATATAGTCAAAAATCAGCGTTTTAAAATTAAAAAGGTGGAATTGTGCAACGAACTAATAAAGTTCAATCGTTTGGAAAGGATCCAATTTCTGTTCGTAAAACAGATCATTACACGGAAGAATACGTAAAAAGTTTTGTTGAAAAATGGGATGAACTCATCGATTGGGAAAGGCGTTGGGAAAGCGAAGGTGATTTTTTCATCGAGCAACTACGCTCCCGTGGTGTCAAGCGTGTTTTAGATGTTGCGACTGGAACCGGTTTTCACTCAGTACGCCTATTGAGTGCTGGTTTTGATGTAGTGAGCGCCGATGGTAGCCCAGAAATGCTGGCGAGAGCATTTCAAAATGCACGAGATCGAGGGCATATTTTACGTACGGTACAAGCAGATTGGCGTTGGTTGAATCGAACGATTCATGAGCAATTCGATGCTGTTATTTGTTTGGGTAATTCCTTTACCCATCTTTTTAAAGAACATGACCGACGTAAAGCGTTAGCAGAATATTACGCAACACTTAATCATGATGGGATTTTAATTCTCGATCAGCGTAACTATGACTCGATACTAGATGAAGGCTTCTCTACCAAACACAAATATTATTATTGCGGTGAAGAAGTTTCTGCAGAACCTGAACACATTGATGATGGCCTAGCACGATTTCGTTACACTTTTCCTGATCAATCTGTCTATCATTTAAATATGTTTCCTTTGCGAAAACGATATACTCGACGATTAATGCATGAAGTCGGCTTTCAACATGTCGAAACCTATGGCGATTTTCAAGAGACCTTTAAAGCACATGATCCGGATTTTCTAGTGCATGTAGCAGAAAAATCGTATCAGACAGCGGATGATATGGCAGAAGAATTAGCAAAAGATAAGGATCATTAACTGTGGAAGAAACGTATTCTGAAGTCGTTAATGTTGCCCGTGAATATTACAACAGTGATGACGCTGATAATTTCTATGCGATCATTTGGGGTGGGGAAGATATACACATTGGATTATATGAATCGCAAGAAGAGCCCATTGTTGATGCAAGTCACCGCACTGTACGCCATTTAGCTGAAAAACTGAATCTAACCCCTGAGCATACTGTCTTAGATATCGGTTCAGGCTATTGTGGTGCAGCTCGTTATCTTGCTAAAACCTATGGCTGTTCAGTTGTCGCATTGAATTTAAGTGAAAAAGAAAACCAGCGTGCGCGCGAAATTAATGAGAAACGTGGTTTAACAGATAAAATTCAAGTGGTTGATGGCAGTTTTGAAAATATTCCTGCTGAACATAACACATTTGATATGGTTTGGTCACAAGATGCCATCCTGCATAGTGGTGAAAAAGAAAAAGTCATGCAGGAAGTTTCGCGCGTGCTTAAGCCCAATGGAGAGTTTATATTCACCGACCCTATGCAAGCAGACGATTGTCCAGCAGGTGTTTTACAACCCGTATTAAACCGCATACATTTGAAAAGCCTGGGATCATTTGCTTTTTACCGACAACAAGCTGAGAAACTCGGTTGGAAAGAAATAGAAATTGAAAATCTGACTCCCCAACTTGTCAATCATTATACCCGGGTTCGTCAGGAACTTGCCAAACGACGTGAAGAACTCACCGGCAAAGTTTCAGATGAATATATCGACCGCATGGCTCAAGGATTAGGCCACTGGATTGACGCAGGTGAAAGTGATTATTTGTCCTGGGGTGTTTTGCATTTTCGCAAACCCGGCTAGCTCGTATTTCTTTCAGGAGCGCGAACATATCGCACAGAGAATTGATTTCACAAAGGATTATCTGACTGAGCGGAATACTTACTGTATTTCCGAAGGAAGAGAAGTCTTTGTGGAATCAAGTATCAAGCGAGATTTCGTGATTCCTGTGAGAAATGCGAGTTTAACACACATTTTTTAGCTGCAGCGCATTCCGACTATGTCAGCACATCTTATCCTGGAAAATATTAGCAAGGTATTTGGCTTAAATGTCGAAGCTGGTTTGGAAGCTTTGCGTCAGGGTAAAAGCAAAACTGAGATGCTTGAGTCGTCTGCTCATGTACTTGGCGTCCGTGATATAAATCTACAAATCGAGCGCGGCGAATTGTTCGTTATCATGGGCTTGTCCGGCTCAGGCAAATCGACTCTAGTACGCATGATTAACCGCCTGATCGACCCCAGCGCTGGTCGAGTTTTAGTTGACGATGTTGATGTGACTGCCATGTCCAATCACGAACTGATTGAGGTACGGCGCCGTAAAATCAGCATGGTTTTTCAATCTTTTGCGCTATTACCTCATCTCAGCATTATCGAGAACGTCGCATTTGGATTACATATTGCTGGCGTTGAAAAAAAGCAAGCCATGGAACGTGCCAGGCAGGCATTAAAATTGGTCGGCATTTCAGAAGTTGCCGATCATCGTCCGGATCAACTCTCAGGAGGCATGCAACAAAGGGTTGGGCTGGCCCGCGCCTGGGTGACAGAATCTGAAATCATGTTGATGGATGAAGCATTTTCAGCACTCGATCCACTGATTCGTACGGAAATGCAAGACGCGTTATTGGCTTTACAACAAAGTGCCAAACGCACTATCGTTTTCATTTCTCATGATCTCGCAGAAGCTGTGAGGATTGCTGATCGTATCGCTGTGATGGCGGAAGGAGAAATTCGCCAGGTTGGTACACCAACAGAAATTATTGAAAATCCTGCAGATGATTATGTGCGAGCATTTTTTCGCGATGTACAATTCAGTCGACTGTTCACCGCAGGCGATATCGCAATGCCTGGTGTAACTCCTGGTGCAATACCTGGTACAAAGTCCTCAATGCTTGAACCCGTATCAGCCACTGATTTATTAGAAGACATTTTACCTCGCGCCGCGGAAACTGAAGAATCCTTGCCAGTGGCTGATACACAAGGCAATATCATGGGTTTCATTGATCGCACTCGGCTTTTGGAAGTTTTGGCAAGAGGCCGGGTGAAATGAACTTTGATATTCCCATCGATCAATGGGTAACAAATTTTGTCGACTTTCTCTTGGAGTATGGCCAATCGTTTTTCGATATCCTGAGTATTGCGCTAGAAACCTTAACCTTTGGCATTGAAGATAGTTTAATGTTCCCACCGCCCTGGCTGCTAATTATATTGTTGACTGGTTTAGCCGCGTGGCGAACGAATTGGCGATTTGCGGTATTTACACTCGCTTCATTGATGCTAATCATTGGTATGGATTTGTGGCAAGAAACTGTGGCGACTTTAGCTTTAGTTATGGCCGCAACGTTAGTCAGCTTAAGTATCGGTATACCGCTGGGCATACTTGCTGCGTATAAAGACTGGTTCGAGCGAATTATTCGCCCAGTACTGGACCTGATGCAAACTATGCCCGCATTTGTTTATCTTATTCCAGCCGCCATGTTTTTTGGCCTGGGCCAGGTGCCAGGTGTCGTTGCGACTATCATATTTTCCATGCCTCCCGTTGTAAGGTTAACGAATTTGGGTATTCGCCAAGTGCCCAAAGATCTGCTGGAAGCTGGTTTGGCATTCGGTTGCACCTCTTGGCAATTACTAAGAAAAGTACAATTTCCCGCCGCAAGACCCTCTATCATGGCGGGCATAAACCAAACCATTATGCTGGCACTCTCGATGGTGGTGATTGCCTCGATGATTGGTGCAGGCGGTTTGGGTGATACTGTATTACGGGGTATTCAACGCCTGGATGTTGGTTTAGGCTTTGAAGGTGGATTGGGTGTTGTCATTCTTGCCATCATTCTTGACAGAATTACCCAAAGTTTTGGCAACAACGGCATAAGGAGATAACAATGAGATACTGGCTGGGGATAGCGATACTTGTGCTTAGTATTAGCACAGCTTACGCGGCAGATAAACAAAAACTACGTATTGGTTGGACTGCCTGGTCTGATGCAGAAGCAGTGACTCGATTGGCAGCAACTATTTTACAGGATCGACTACAACAACCCGTAGAATTAGTTTTGCTCGATATTGGTATTCAATATCAAGGACTCGCCAACGGTGATATTGATGCCATGCTTATGGCCTGGCTTCCACTCACTCACAAACCCTATATGGAAAAAGTTGGTCATCAGGTGGTTGACCTGGGACCATTGTATACCCGGGCTCGATTGGGTTGGGTTGTGCCTGACTATATCCCAGAAGATCAATTGAGCAGTATTGCAGATCTCAAAGACCGTGAAGTGATGCGTAAACTTGGAAAACAAATTCATGGTATCGACCCTGGCGCCGGTTTGATGCAAGCTTCGGAAAAAGCCATTGATGTTTATGGCCTGAATAACTATCGTTTAATCTCCTCATCTGGTGCCGGCATGACAGCCGCTTTAACCCGCGCTATCAAACGCAAAAAATGGATCGTAGTGACTGGCTGGAGTCCACACTGGATGTTCGCTCGCTGGAAATTACGATATCTACAAGACCCCAAATTAGCATTGGGCGGTCGCGAACGGATTCACGCGCTAGTACGGAAAGATTTTTATCAGGATTTTCCGGTTGAAGTCACGGAGTTTCTCAGTCGAATGTTTATTCCCATGGAGGAATTGGAAAGTTTAATAGCAAAAGCCACAGATTCATCTTATGAAACTGCTGTTAACGATTACATCAAACAACATCCGAATCGAGTGAACTATTGGGTTAGTGGTAAATTGAGTCAATAGCAATGGCAAAGAACGTGTTTGTGGTGGGATTGGATGCCTTTAATCTATCCCAATTACAATCATTAAAAAATGCCAAGGAATATCAATATCACTCCTTGATTTCCTATAAAGATATCAAAACCCAAAGTGAATTTCCGGTTAGAAGTTTTTTACGACAATCAACAAAAACCTTGCAAGATTTCAAGGGTTCCATTGATGCAATCGTTGGTTATTGGGATTTTCCAGTGAGCACAGTACTGCCTATTGTGCGCGAACCCTATCATTTACCAGGCCCTAGCCTGGAGGCAGTTTTAAAATGCGAGCATAAATATTGGAGTCGAGTCATTGAGGCGGATGTTGTCCCTGAATACATCCCAGCTTTTGATAAAGTTAATCCGTTTTCTGATAATGCGATTAAGGATTGCCAATTGGAATATCCCTTTTGGCTTAAACCCGTCAAAGGCGTTTTATCGTATCTCGGTTTTCATATTCATAATCAACAAGAGTTTGAAAAAAGTTTACAGCTTATACGGCAAAATATAACGCGTTACGCTGAACCATTTAACTATATTCTGGCGCAAGCAAAACTACCATCAGAAATTGTTACTGTTGATGGTAGTTACTGTATCGCTGAAAGCATTATTTCCGAAGGTAGACAATGTACATTGGAGGGTTATGTTTATCAGGACGATGTGCAGATATATGGGATTGTTGATTCCATTCGCGAAGGTAAACATAGCTCTAGTTTTGCGCGTTATCAATACCCCTCATCGTTACCCAAACATATCACTTTACGCATGGGTGAGGTGATGAGTAAAGTACTAAAGCGAATGGAATATAATAACGCACCTTTCAATGCTGAGTTTTACTGGGATAGCAATAACGATAACATTTGGTTATTGGAAATTAATACTCGAATTTCCAAATCCCATTGTCCGTTGTTTAAAATGGTTGATGGAGAATATCATCATGCGGTGAATATTGATTTGGCACTAGGTAACAAGCCAGATTTTCCTCATCGCCAAGGTCAATACAAGCTGGCGGCCAAATTTATGTTGCGGCATTATCGAGATGGTATCGTTAAAAAAATTCCTACCCCAGATCAAATCAATGACGTCACGCAACGTTTTCCCGATATCTCTGTATTATTTCATGTTAAGCCGGGTATGCGTTTATCTGAGATGCGTGATCAGGACAGTTATAGTTACGAATTGGCAGTCTTTTTCATTGGTGCAGACAGCCAGGAAGAATTAATTCGGAAATATTCCATCGTGCAGCAGATGTTACCCTTTGGCATCAATGAAAGTGAGAAGTAACTACTCAGCGTATTCATCTTTTGCCCCAGAATTGACGTCATTTCGTACTCAATCGGTCACATATTAATATATGCTTCCTCATTCCGTGCGAACTATCGTCAATTCTGAAACAAAATCTAAACACGCTGAGCAGTCACAGAGCGTTTTAAAAAGTTACAGTGAGGAGGTATTATGCACATAGTCAGTGAGTTTCCCCATTCAGTTAAAACTATTGAGCACATTTGGATTCCGATGTCTGATGGTGTGCGGCTCTCTGCTCGACTTTGGTTGCCGGAAGATGCTGAACAGAATCCCGTACCGGCAATTTTCGAATACATTCCCTATCGCAAGCGTGACGCCTCACGTGCTCGGGATGAACAAATCTATCCCTATTTTGCCGGTCACGGTTATGCGGGTGTACGTGTTGATATTCGAGGCAGTGGTGACTCTGAAGGGGTATTACGCGATGAATACCTGCAACGAGAACTGGATGATGGCGTGGCAGTTTTAGCTTGGTTAGAGAAGCAGCCATGGTGTAATGGCAAGGTCGGTATGATGGGCATTTCCTGGGGTGGCTTTAATGGCTTGCAAATCGCAGCCATGCGACCACCACAATTAAAAGCAATTATTACCGCTTGTTCCACGGATGATCGATACGCGGATGATGTGCATCATATGGGCGGCTGCTTATTGGGCGATAATCTCTCCTGGGCTTCCACTATGTTTTCCCATAATTCCTGCCCACCCGACCCCGATGTGGTCGGAGATGGTTGGCGTGATATGTGGTTTCAGCGTTTACGTGGTAGTGGTTTATGGCTAGAGAAATGGCTGGAACACCAACGCCGCGATGATTATTGGAAACATGGCTCCATATGTGAGAATTTTGATGCAGTGCAATGTCCAGTGATGGCTATAAGTGGTTGGGCTGATGGTTATTCAAATGCTGTATTCCGCTTACTGGAAAATCTCAACGTACCACGTCAGGGACTGATTGGCCCGTGGAGTCATAAGTATCCCCATGTCGGTGTACCAGGACCCGCCATTGGTTTTTTGCAGGAAGCATTGCGTTGGTGGGATCATTGGCTGAAGGATATCGACACGGGTGTGGATAAAGATCCGATGTTGCGCGTTTACATGCAAGATAGCATACCGCCCACGAGTCGCTATCATGAACGCCCTGGTCGCTGGATTACAGAAACTCATTGGCCCAATGACAATATCAAACAACAAGAATTTATTCTTGCACCCGCTCGCAGACTATTGCCTATTAACCAAGTGACTGAGCAAGAAATGGTTAACTTGCAATCCCCTCTCGGTTTGGGTTTATTTGCTGGCAAATGGTGTTCCTACGCTGCAGCACCTGACTTGCCCCACGACCAACGTCAAGAAGATGGTGGTGCATTAATATTTGACAGCGAGCCTTTACAGCAATCGATAGAATTACTGGGTGCACCTGTGGTTGAACTGGAAATCATTGCTGACAAACAAGTGGCCATACTCGCTGCGCGGCTGTCAGATATTGCACCTGATAATAAAGCAACACGTATCAGTTATGGCCTGCTAAATTTAACTCATCGAGACAGTTCTGAACACCCGCAATTATTGGAACCAGGCAAGGCATACCGTGTACGCATTCAACTCAATCATATTGCACAGCAATTTCCTGCTGGACATCATTTGCGGATTGCAATATCAACTTCTTACTGGCCATTGGCCTGGCCGGCGCCAGAGTCAACTCAGATCAAACTGATTGCTGGAAAAAGCAAAGTGATTCTACCAATACGATCAACCATAGATAGTAACGATAATTTGCAACCAGTCGCCAATGCCGAAGCCGCTGCACCACTGGTCAAAACCATGATTGAACCAGAGCATCATAACTGGCGGGTGATCCGTGACCTAGATACCGATGTCTCCACACTTGAAGTGATCAATGACAGTGGTACCGTATACATCAACGACATCGACCTTGAGATGGGGCGGACAGCACAAGAATGGTATTCTTATAAGGGTGACGATTTTAATTCAGTACGAGGTGAAACCCTGTGGCAGCGTAGCTTTAAACGCAATGACTGGTATATAAAAACAATTACGCGTACTGTTTTGACATCTAATAAAACGGAATTTTTCATACGTGCTGAACTGGATGCTTACGAAGGAGATAAGCGAGTCTATTCACAAAATTGGGATGTCACTATTCCTCGGGATTTCGTTTAACCTAGATTCCGAAGTAGAACGGCCTATAGAGTAGTTCTGATTGTTCGACTAGCGTAGTAAAAAAAGGAGATAATGGCCAGTTCCTTAATGAGTTTTTTTTACATAGTTAGACGGACAATCAGGGCTGCTCTATGGGTCGTAGCGCATTCACCCAACGGATGGATTACGATACTAGTGAATAATTTACTAATTTCATAAGCTTAGTTTTCTCTCGTAGCGTTCTACTGCGGAATCTAGGTTTAATGATCGAAACTACGGTTAACAATAGTTTCAATTATTTCTAAAATTAAATACATTTGCTAAAGTAGAGCTCTTTACTCCTTAACATGAATTATGACGCTTTTTCCTTGCACAACTGGATCAACATAGACCGTGAAATATTTTGGCACCTTTATAGTTCAATGGGTGGCAATTTTCGCATTGTTATATCACCGATGAAACGTTGACGTAATGGGCTGATGGACGCGGTGTTGTGAGTTGAGGTATCCTTTGTAATGAACCTATTACTTTGACAGGGAGTTAACCCATATTTAATGATCTTTGTGGTGTAACGGTGTTTTACTGCGGCGAGTTTCCCCTTTAATTACAGCACGAGCCGTGCTATGCGATTTCCTAATTGAAGCAGCGATTGGCAATTTATAAAGGCCGTTACAGCGTGATTTCCATTGATAGTTATGAATCTGAACGACTGTATTGCTTTTTACTTGATTCGTTGATACGTCGAATGGCGTGCTCCTATTTAGAAATGAGCGCACTCGATTTTCATTGTAATAAACTTTAAAATTATCTAATTTGTTCTGCAAATCGCGCGAGTTGAAAAATAATAGATGATCTAAATTTTATCGCCCGGGTTTTCTGTTTTTTTTGTTCGAGTATAGTCGTTGATATTTTCTATCAAACAGC
>CALZJE010000053.1 GCA_945787715.1 uncultured Ectothiorhodospiraceae bacterium
GAGATTATGGTTACTATCACAGTGTTGATGGAAACTGAGATTGAAGCAGTTCATACCTCACCGGCATCCTATAAATTGGTCGAATTAGATGAACGCTAATAGTCGTTAGTAAAAAAATATTGTAATGGCATATTTTACCTACGCTGTACCAAGTATAATATCTCCGTTTACACCCCAAGAATGGACTTTAGTATGAATAATGAGATCAATTTCAAAAATAACCCTCTACACGGTGTTAGCTTGAAAAGCTTGTTGACTGAAATAATAAATCACTACGGTTTTGAGATTCTCTTTGCCTATTTAAATATCAATTGTTTTAAGACCAACCCGAGCATTGACTCCAGCTTGAAATTTCTAAAAAAAACGGATTGGGCACGTGAAAAAGTTGAAGTTTTCTATTTGTATGAGTTTAAAAACTTACCTAGAGCGTCTTCCGAACAGTTTTCATTGCCTCCCAGAGAGCGGATTATTCCAGAAAGTCAAACACCAGGTGAGCCTAAGACATTAAGTTTAGAGGATGCTGAGCGGTTGCGCGAAAAACGTGCAAATAAAATAGCTGCACGAGACCCGAGAGATAGGCATCGCTCTGGCGAGAGTATCGATCCATGGGCGAATTATAGAAGTAAAGCTAAACGCTAAAGAAAAAGGGTATCTGAGGTCTATGTTTTCATGGGGATCCCCAACTTCGTTATCTGCTTTCGGCTATACGATTTATTTATATTTATAAAATTGAATGTCTGGAACTCGTGCATTGCAGTCGTTCAAATCTTTTACGTGAATGTCGCAATTCGGCCAAGTAAGTAGAAGTAAATAATATTAAAAATATGCTATGATAGTGCCATCAATAATTAAACGACAAAAGGTATTAGTTTTTAATTTTGTATATTACCCCACTCTTCGATAAGAAAATCTATAAACACACGTAACTTTGACGAAACAAATTTACTGTATGGATATACTGCATATAATGCAGTCGAAGGTTTATAAAAATCAGTCAATGTTGGTTCCAACTTTCCATTTTTCAGATATTCATTAAACATAAAATCTGGACCGAAAAGAATTCCTTGCTCAGCTAACACAGCATTTAGCAATAATGCTCCGTCATTGGACCTCAAGTTACCGCTTACAGCAACACTAAGGTTGTCTCCAGCTTTATCAATGAACTGCCAGTGATCAAAGTTAGGACTTTGAGTATAGAGAAGGCAATTATAGTTATCTAATTCGGTAGGGTGTTGTGGATGGCCATGTTTCTTCCAATAGGTAGGCGTAGCACACACGACAAATTGACAACTAGTAATTTTACGTGCCATTAACGTTGAGTCTTTAAGTTCGCCAGCACGTAATGAGACATCATAACCTTCCTCAACGAGATCAACATAACGGCCAGATATTTGTATTTCAAGATTAAGCGCAGGATAGCGTTGATGAAATTTTGGAATGGCTTGTGGCAATAAGGCAAAACCTAAACTTTGCGGTGAACTCACACGTAATGCACCACGAGGTTCGCTTTGCATTGGACCGATGGCAAGTTCGGCCTCTTTGGCTTCGGCAACGATGCGTTTACAGTGGCTATAAAAGACTTCTCCTGCCTCGGTCATGTGCAATCGTCGTGTGGTACGGTTCAACAACTTTACGCCGAAGCGATTTTCAAGTTCAGTAATCTGTTTACTGACCACCGGTTTAGATAGCCCAAGCGCCTGGGCAGCATCAGTAAAACTCCCTTCATCTATGACAGCGGCAAATGTCGCCATGTATTCCAGTGTGTGCATATTATTAAAGATATAGAAACAATAAGTTTCTGTAAAGGCTAATTATCTTTATAAATGGACATAATATACTCTCTTTAACCTAATTGATTACTGAAACCCGTCCTGCAGTACGCATGGATATTAATTCGTCATATTGACGTTAAGCAACATGAAAAGGACACCCTCATTGATAAAAGGACAAGAGAGATGAATACGAAAGCTGTTTTATTGGGACTAACCAACCTTGTTATCGCTTCCTTTATGTTTGCGACCATAAGTCATGCCGCTGCACCGGTACCGAAATCGGCCTATGGCGTACCAATACCCAAGGATAAAGGTTATGTGGTTGAGGAAATTAAAGATGGACTTTATTGGGTAACGGAAGGGGCCTATACAGCCATGTTTCTTACCACAGGAAAAGGCGTCATTGTTGTTGATGCACCGCCTTCGTTTGGCGACAAGATGTTGAAGGCGATTGGCGACGTAACCAAAGAACCCATTACCCATGTTGTATACAGCCATGCGCACGCTGATCATATTGGTGGTGCCAGCATGTTTCCCAAGAATGCAACCTATATCGCACACGTAGAAACCAAGCATCGGTTAGAGCGTATGGATGACAGTGACCGACATTTTCCTTATGGCATGTTTGTGGGCGGCAAACCCGTACCACTACCCACAGTGACCTTTGACGATAACTACACCTTAAAGCTAGGTAATCAAACCTTACAATTGGATTATAAAGGTGATGATCATGAGCCAGGTAACATCTATGTCTACGCACCTAAGCAAAAAGTATTATTGAAGATTGATATTGTCTTTCCTGGCTGGACACCCTTTAAAGGCTTGGCCATTGCGGAAGATACAGTAGGTTATCTTAAAGCGCATGACGTCATTTTATCCTATGACTTTGACAAACTGGTGTCCGGTCATTGGGGCAAACTTGCTACGCGTAAGGATGTAGAAGTACAAAAACAGTACATGCAGGATATTCAAGCCAACGCGGGTAAAGCGTTACAGAGCGTGGATTTTTATGCAATTGCCAATAAAGTTGGCTATGCAAACACGGCCTTGTTGTTCGATACTTATTTGGATGCTGTAACAAAGGAATGCGCCAAACTTACTGAACCAAAATGGTTAAATAAATTAGGTGGTGTTGATGTTTGGACTGATGATCACTGTTACAAAGTGATCATGGCAACACGCGTAGATTGAGGACAACACAATGCCAAATAAAATAACGGCTCACAAAATTGGCGCAATTCTTTATCTACTCTGGGGTGTTCTACATGTGAAAGCTGCAATAGCAACCTATCAACTTGGTGCTACACTGGAACCCGGTCTTGTACAAGGCCGGGTGTACCAGGATGCCTGGAATCTACTTTTCTTTGCCATTTCCGTGAGTTTAATTGCAATATTACTCAACTGGCGAAACAGTCAGCTTGGTTTTTGGCTTAACTTAGGTATTGCATCTGTAACAGACTTGGGCTTTATCATTCATATACTGGTTCCAGGTTATCTTCCTCTTATTCCTGGAATTGCTGGACCAGTACTGTGGCTATTGGCAGTTGCCTTCACTGCCATTGCGGTTAGGAAAACCAAAGGCATGACGTCTGTTCATGCCCATTAACTTAATAAGTTCCAAGGAGATTATAATGAGTAGCAAAACACAAAAATATGAAGGCAAAAATATTACAGTTTATTTCGAGGGTGCGCGATGTATCCATGCCGCGCGTTGTGTTTCAGGTTTGCCTGCTGTATTTAAAGCCAATGTACCTGGCCCATGGATCGATCCTGATGCATCAGATGTAGAAGAACTGGCAGCATTAATTGAAACCTGCCCTTCCGGGGCTTTACGTTATGAACGTAATGATGGTGTTGCCAATGAAGGAACACCTGACATCAATAATATCTCTATCATTGCAGATGGTCCACTTACACTGCAAGGCAATGTAAGCATTAATAACAAACCAGGCACATCCCCGCGCGCGACTTTATGCCGATGTGGCGCATCTAAAAATAAACCTTACTGTGATGGTAGTCACGCGCAAATAGAATTCAATGCAGACTAACAAAAATATATTTACACTTATTGAACCTCTACTCATAGACCATGAATTGAGCAATATATCACCAATGCGAATACTTTAGATAAACTGAAACGGTTTATTGGTGAGGCTGTAAGAAAACTGGCAACCGATCCTTTTGCGATGAAAGCCATGACAAATAGACTCATCTTTATGAACAACAACTAATCTGTTCCTATCAAATTGAAAGGAGTCAAAAATGAAAAGCCTAATAGCAATAGTAATGTTACTACCGGCAATAGTATTTGCCGATATTTTAATTCCTGATACCGCTCCACCGCTGCCGCCAAACGCGGAATTTCCGCAAGGTGTAGCTGAAGATATCGAGTCCAAAGGTTACCACGTATCTGAAATTCGAGACGATATATTTTGGATTACCAATGGTGATTATCATGTGATGGCTGTAAAAACTTATAAAGGCGTTATGATTGTCGATGCGCCGGAGCCATTACCCTTTTTTCCACCAATGGATGTGTTAGGGGCTGTCGCTGAGGTTGCGCCGGGTTACCCCATTACGCATATGATTTACAGTCACGCACACAGTGACCATATTGGTGGTGCAGGGATTATCAAAGAGGCTTTTCCCGACGTCAAAATCATTGCGCATAGAAAAACTAAAAGACTACTTGCAAAGATGAATGACCCTAAGCGTCCGGTCCCAACAAAAACATTTTCAAAAAGCATGACAGTGAAAAGTGGGGGGAAAAAGATTAAACTTCATTATTACGGTAATACACACATGCCGGGTAATATTTTTGTTCATGCACCTAAGGAAAAAATACTTATGGTGGTAGATGTGACTTTCCCTGGGTGGGTACCATTCCGGAGAATGGCACTATCGGATAACATTGGTGAATGGATTAAAGGTAATAAGAAGGTTCTTGATTTCGATTTCGATACCCTGATTGCCGGCCACGTAACGAGATTAGGAACACGCGCGGATGTTGAGGCGCAGATGGAGTACGTGCAGGATATTATTGATTCCTTTGATAGTATAATGGGTGATCCAAGTACCTTATTTAATGCTATCGGCGCATACGATTCAGTACATGGTCCTGGTGCGGCTTTTGAGACAAGCGCCAAATGGGCACTGTTTAGTGCGTTTTACGATGCTTCAACCAAGGCATGCTCAGATTTACTCGATGCCAAATATATTGAAGGAGCTAATCCAGGTGATAATCTCAAGGCGTTGGCAGGTGCTGAAGCATTCAACTTCTCTAATTGTGAAGCCTACTTCGTCGCCCGAAGACTCGGTGTTGTTAAAGTAGATTGAACATATTATTGACGCGCCACATACATGTGGCGCACCTTTCAGGTTGTTTCGGTATCTAAAACGTTAAATCACATCTTCTATGATTTTCCTTTTGGATGCCCTAAAGCTGCTAATCATAGATAAGCTCTTATAACTACCATAGAGCAGGATTAGAAATTACTTTTACCGACATGAACGGCAAGTATCCATCCCATTAGAGACTCTTGTTTCTTATGGCTGCTACTTCTGCTTTTGGATGGCTAGGGACAAATAACATCCATATGTGAATGGCTGCTTTATAGAGTTGTTAGCTATCCACGATTGTAATAATTTTAAAAAATATTTTTGTTTAAATATTTAATTGTCGGCTTTCGCGACGAAGTACGCGTTCTCCGATTGTTGGTAACAATTATTTTATGCACCATGTAAAAGTCCAACAAGGTTTATATTTAATTATTTTTTAAATCGTAATCTTGGATCAAACTTTCGGTAGGAATTTTAAGACCAGCATGAAGCTTTCTAATCATTGATAATGTAAGTTTACGTTTGAAGCCTAAAACCTCAGATACGCGCCCTGATTGACCTATATAAGGAATTAAGTCTTTATCCTTTAAATCGTATTGTTCCATACGAAAACGAATAGCTTCGACAGGATTTGGGGCATCAATAGGGTAATGTTGAGCTTCATATTTCTCAATTAACGTCACCAGTATATCTAGCTCATCACCTTCAGGGCTACCGGGTTGCGCATCCATTAAGTCATCGACACGCATGAGTGCAGCATCATAATCTGCTTCACATTTGATTGGCTTGATGTTCATTACACTGTCTCCACATCTATTTCATCGTATTGTCGATGAGTACCAAGAAAACTCACATAGACAATTCGATAGGGATAATTAATTTTAACCACAAGACGGTAATTATTACCCTTTATATTAAATACAACGCGCCTGTCCTTGAGAATACTGGCATTGCGAAATTGGGATTTGACCTGCTGTGGATTCTCCCAGTCTGCTTCACTCACTTCTTCATGCCAAGCTTCTAGTGGTGCCTTGGAATCCGCGTATTTAGGGTTTGAGCTCCAAAACTCATTAAGCCGCCGTTTAGCAATAATTCTCACGCTCCCATTATGGGAGGTTATCGTCTAAAAGTCAATAAACCTTAATCTGATGTATTTTTCATTAATGCATATACCAGATATATTATTGTTTTTAATATATTTCCCTGATCCGCTTCCGTTTTCCTGATGCATGCCGCTCCCGTAAATCTGAGTCAATATAACGATCCGTGGTTGCCATGCTAGCATGGCCAGCATCATCTCTGACATGCTCACGAGGACGAAATTTCACATCTTCCGAGATGCCGGTATGGCGCAACCAGTGAACGGTCGCAGTGCGCAAATCGGCGGCATCATCTTCCAGGCCATCATTCTTCATACGCGTATAGGCGTCATCAAAACAGTCTTGGGCAATATGCCGGATTTGACGCGTACTGGAGACTGGCCCCTTACCGAGGATTTTTGGTGTCAAGGGAAACTGTTCATCCGATAGCGGAAGAGGGGATAACCTCAAAGATCGTCGTAAGCGTTCTGGTGTCCACTCCTGCTGTTTACGATGAGCTTCCGGCATATGGCTGGATTCGGTGCTGAAAGTGCCTTGAGCGTAGCGTCTCGCATGACGTGCGATCTGTTTTCCTTTAAAGAACAAGGCGACGCCATCTCGTGTGTCCTGCACTTCAACTTGATGCTTAACCAGGTGATGAGGTGCCGAGTAAAAGTGTTTGTCGTACTCGATGTGGTAATCGATATTGACGCGCACTAGTTTGAACTCAATGTATTCATAACGCGTGAGCGGTAATGCACGCATTACCGGTTTAACCATTAATTCAAACTGACTGAGACGAGAGCCTGGGAGCTTTTGGAAAGGACGTTGATTGAGATCTTTTAACAGCAAGCGAATGGCTTGATTCACTTCTGCTAAGGTGAAAAATGTCATATGACGTAAACGTGCCATGATCCAACGCTCTACAATTAGCACAGCATTTTCTACTTTTGACTCACCTAAAAGCGCCTACTTTTGGTGTCTTTTGGTTTGTAAGGACGCGCAGGAATAATGACTGTTTTGTAGTGGCTGGCCATGTGTTGATAGCTAGTATTTATTTCCGGTTCATAACGATCAGCTTTGGTGGTCGCACTTTTCAAATTATCGGGGACCAATATTTCAGGAACACCACCAAAGTATTCAAACGCATTGACATGCGCTTGAATCCAGTCACCTTTCTTTTGCGACCAGCTCGCTTCAGCATAGGTGTAAGTACTGGCGCCCCAGCAAGCCACAAAAATTTGCGCGTTTCGATACTCGCCGGTATCAGGATTGATGACAGGTAACGTGGGTCCACAGTAATCGATAAAAAGTTTCTCACCCGCTTTGTGAACTTGACGCATGGAGCGTTTGAGCCTGCTAACCCAGTCACGATAATGCTGGCAATATTGTGAATATTGATAACCTTTGTCACCGTGAATTTGTTTGTACTCTTCCCAGAGTAATTGTTTGGTGACACCCTTACGTTTGAGCTCTTTGTGCATAGTCGGGTTTTATCTGCTTTGTTTGTTCTACTCTGCTTTGGAAACAACGCAGCCTCCAGAGCTTCATCAATCATGTCTGTTGGAAGTGGCCAGGATAGTCCGGCAGCAGCGGCTCTTTTTAAGTGAAGTGTGACGGTGCCGAGGGCGATTTTCAGGCTAGTCGCGATTTGTCGTAAGCTTAAGTTTGCCTCGAATTTAAGCCGTAAAACCTCTTTAATAACGCGCATTGATGTTCTCCGTGATGGCATGGCTTTGCTCCCCTAAAATGAAAAAGGGAGACAGTACCAAAATTCAATAAAATCAATACCTAGGGGAGGTTTTTCGGGAGTGTTGTTTGACTATTCCGGGAAGTTGAACACTCATTCCGGGAAATTAGCTAAAAGTGTTCATCTTCAGCCCGGAATGGGTGTTCATCTTCGTTCGGAATGGGTGTTCATCTTCGTTCGGAATGGGTGTTCATCTTCGTTCGGAATGGGTGTTCAACATGGGCCGCTATACGCAGTTCGCCCTTCTGATGGTGTATCTCGAAATAGTGACGCGGTAATTCACTGCTCACAGATCACTAATTTTCTGTGTAGAAAACGGCCATTAGCGGACGCTCAGGTTTCCCGAAAGCGGACATTGAAAAAGCCCCCGAAGGGGCTTTTGTTAGTCTAAATCACCATATTTGGGACTAAATTCAGGAACTAGCTTACATATCCATCGAACAACCTTCTTTTCAAATACTGGCTTTGCACCAAAAATCTCCTTACATGAATGGTGTCTGGCCTGTATTATTGTATTTTTCTTTAATTTATTTGCAATTCCGTTTACAACTTTAAAAATACAATAATTCAAGCCAGCCCCCTGCACTCATGATTTCACGAAATTCTTTTGTAAACGTCGCAACCAGTCATTTACAAGCTGATAGTCTATATTTATATAATTTTTTTAACACGAAAAGTGGATGTTGAGCTTTAGTAGGAAGCACTAGAAGGTTGCAGATTTTAAATACCCTTGGAGTTCATTATTCGAAGGGATTTAAAACTTTCACACCAGTCCTAATAAAATCCTTTTCATTACGAGTTACAACGGTCAAGCCATGGATCAGTGCTGTCGCTGCAATTTGTTTATCAAGTGCATGTTCGTGATGAGGGGAACGTAATTTACCCCATAACTGCGCTACATCTTCGTCAATATCCAAAACATTATTTTTGTATTCACTCAAAATAACATTTAACCATTTCTCTAGTAGATTCGCTTGTTTTGTATCCCCTCGGTGTTTAATTAACTCGACACCACGCCGGAGTTCGCCTAATGTTATCACTGAAAGATATAAACGATCATCATTCTTTATCGCATCTTTAAAAAATTTGACAACCCCTGTGTTAGTGCTTTTCTTCTTGCGGATTTCACTGAGCACATTTGTATCAATCAAATACATCAACACTATCCGAGTCATCAAGTCGTTTAAAATCGCTATCTTCACCTACATTAGGCATATCTACCAATATCTGAGCAAACGATTTTTTCTTCGTCCCAAGGAGAGCTTGCTTAAGAATTTCTCGATGCTCTGCTTCCGCACTACGACCATGTCTGGCCGCCTGTTGTTTCAAAGCCTTAACCACTTCTGGATCGAGATCCCGCACTAAAAGTCTGCTCATATATACACTCCTGAATAATGATATCAATGATAGCTTAATGTATCGATATTGCAAGCATTGATAGCAGAAAAAAATGAATTATTGGTAGGATCAAATGATCTTTTTATATAGGTGCAATCGACTAGGAGCGGACATTCAGATTAAATCAGGCAACTTCTGACATCCGTTAATGTTACAGATAATTGGACTGTGTTTACCATTCTTCAATATTGCCAAATACTGATTTAATGCCGTTATTTATTTCACTAATATCGTCAAGATATAAGATCCTTAGCTTTATAATAGCTCGTGAGCACGGCACATAAACTAAGCTTTTAGTATTTTCGAACTCTTCATCTAATTCCGTTTGTATGTCCTCAATTTCTTTATTCTGTGTAGATAGGTGTCTGGCCTGTATTTTTGTGTTTTTCTCTAATCTATTTGTAATTCCGTTTACAACTTTGTAAATACAATAATGCAAGCCAGACCACTCCACAAGCCAGACCCCTCCATTAAGTTTAGAGGATGCTGAGCGGTTGCGCGAAAAGCGTGCAAATAAAATAGCTGCACGAGACCCGAGAGATAGGCATCGCTCTGGTGAGAGTATCGATCCATGGGCGAATTATAGAAGTAAATCTAAGCGCTAAAGAAAAAGGATATCTGAGGTCTATGTTTTCATGGGGGTCCCCAACTTCGTTATCTGCTTTCGGCTATACGATTTATTTATATTTATAAAATTGAATGTCTGGAACTCGTGCATTGCTGACGTTCCAGGATCTCGATTGAATTGCGCTAATGGCTAGGAGTTGGTGTCAATAAATTTAATTTTGTTGGGGTTCGTACCTCGCTCCCCAATCTACGAGCTATCTCTTTTTTCATATATCGTTATTTTATGGTTTTACAACATCTTTGAGTTGTTGCGCAGCCACATCAAAGGTGTATAACCCGTCGAAATGTTCATTTTTTCTTGTCGTGTCATATTTCGATTTTTCAAGTATGAGTGCATCAGAAAAGTCTGCATCTTTTTTCTTTGTACCGACCTTAACTGGCTGAGTAAATCGAAAATCATTAAGTGCTCTCCATACCGTTTGTCCATCTTCGAATGTTAAATTCGGTTCTTTAAATAATTGATCAATTACGAGAAGCAAATCAATCTTGGAGAGCTTGTATTTTTTACCCTTCAATGTCCATATTGTTTCGGAAAGTACAACATCAGTAATAAGTATTCTATTATTTCCGGATAGTAGCTTAGTGGCTTTTGTTGATTGACTAGCATCATCTTGTAAAAGGTAACGAAGTAATACGTTGGTATCAATCGCTATCACGCTACACCTTTTTGTTTTTCTTCCAAAGTACTTTGAAGTGATTGTTCATCACTCAACCGCTTATCGGCTTTGATATGAGCAAGAATACCCTTTGCTGCGCCGATTTCTTTTTTGACGATTGTTATTTGGCCGTTATATATAAACGTGTCAATTTCATCGCCAGGTTCTATGTTAGCTTCCTGGCATTGATTTACCGGAATGGTAATTTGTCTTTTTGAGCTTACTTTTGGCATAAATCACCTCTTTACTTATTGCATGATGTAAAGAATAGTTTAATCATTACTTTATGTCAATAGTAAAGGTTCGCCCTTCTGATGGTGTATCTCGAAATAGTGACGCGGTAATTCATTGCTCACAGATCACTAATTTTCTGTGTAGAAAACGGCACAAAGCGGACGTAGAGATTTCCCGAAAGCGGACATTGGTATATTAGAAGAATCTATGAAACATTCAGTCAATCCCTAGCTTAATGTTTGCGTTGCGCTATAGTGCATTTGATCAAAATACTGTATTACGTTCACTGCCTGTTTTGCCAACTTTCTTAGCTCTGATTCTGATAAATATTCCAAGTGGGTTATGTCCTGTACTGTCCCGTGACTTTCCGGATTTACCTTATTAATGATTTCTTGTAATACCAACTTCAGAGAGTCTTTGTCCTTAATCTCTTCAACCGCCCTATAATTGCTAAAATCATGAACATCTATTTGAGTAACAAGCTTGCCAAGCATCGGAGGCAAATGTTTTTCTTTCCCTCTCAGCCTAGCAAACTTAAAAGATAAAAACGTTTCCAATATGACTCGAATGTAGTTGGGTAGATAATCTTTCACCATACTGTAATCTATATCTTTGTTCACGAAAGATTCCAATTTTGACAGCTTGTAAAAATACGACGTTTGGTAGTTTCGAAACCACTCTGGTAAAGACTGTATTTTCCCGTCCTCCAAATAGAAATCCGCCCTTATTTTATTTTGTTCACTATCCATAACATTGCTTAAAAACTTCAGAAATACAAGATTGTGGCTAGTTACGAATAACTGTTTACATCCTGACCAAGTGACGACCTTTTGGCCGTTTACTCTAGAAGTCGCTGTTCGAGGAAAAAGGTATTGGTGAATTACAAGTGCGGTAGAAAACAACCTATTTTCGTCTAGACTGGAAATTGGGTCGTCAATCACAACCACATAATCTTCTTGGTTAATTTCCGCATTTTGGTTATCAACAACCTCATATTTGTATTTACTTAGAAAATATGCGAAGGCCAATGCTGTTTTTTCCCCTTCGCTCAATGAATAACGAATTCCCTTTTTTGGTTTTTTTCCCGCATACGTAACTGTAACCTCATCAGTGCCATCTATATTTATTGAGAAATTTGAAATACACAGAAGTGACAAGAATTTATTAACATATTCAGATTCCTTTTTTAGTTTCGATAGCTCCGTCTCGCGGTCTCTTTCGTTAGATTCAATTTCTTTATTTAGATGAGTAATTCGACTTTTTAGGAACCAGAATAATTCTACGCCTCCTTGCTTCTCTGGCTTTTCTATTTCAGCGTCATCTCGATATTTGTTCGCGATAGACTCTCCTTTATTGTCAAACCTCTTCCAAAAAAGCTTGGCACAGATTTCCTTGGCTTTTTTAGGCCTAAACAAGGAGCTTTTGAGTTTTGAAACTAGCTTTGCATTGATGCCATGAATAATCCGAAAATTGTCATCTAGTTCAGAGAGTTCACCTGCGAGGTCTTCTATAAATTTATAGTCTGTTTGGCCTATTTCTTTTGTAATATCGTTCTTCTTATTATTTACCAACGACTCAAGCTTTTTTATACGTTTTCGAACGTCACCCAATTTAATGTTTTTCAGGGTGTCATCTTCCGTGTCATTTAGAATGGAGTGATATTCGTATCTACCAAGTACTTCTTGGAGTAAACTTATTCTTTCCTGCCAATTATCAATCACTTCTAAATTATCACCTATCGCGTTAGCCGCATCCCGCAACGCATTCAGGAGTTTGGAAAGTTCATCACTGAAATATTCATCATATTTAGAAATAATATCTTCAATGTATAGGATATCGCTGTCACAGAGGGGGCACACTCCACTTTCTGCAGAACTTTTAAGAAGGGTCGCTCCATCCTCAAACCAGTTTTGATGACTGGAATGCTTTAATGTAGATGCTTTGTAAGTATTGATTTTGTCTTGAACATTATCCTTTGCGCCCTGTGAAATTGACTTGGAAAGTAACTGGGCAAGATTTTCAGGGATGTGGCATAGAGTCAGACCAAGATTGTCTAGAAGAGCAATATCCCTTTGAAGAGCATCTTGATTTTTTGAGACATTAAACAGTTTAAACTGTTCGTTTAGGTGTTTTACAAGGTCTTCTTCATCCTCAATTGGTGCAATTTTTTCACAATGACCGGTATCCAGACCAGAGGGCATTCGATGACCTTTTATGTTTTCATTCCATAGCTTTGAAAGGGACTTTTTTAGTCCAGATGCCAATATTTCAAGCTGCTCGATAGTTTTGTTCGCATTCTTTTTCGAATCTTTGTTCGTTTCTATGTCATCGGTTAACTTCTTAATTGTTGGATTTGCCAGCTGATCTGTTGTGACGACTCCACCTTTAAAAGATTTAACTTTGGAGCTAGTGCCGTCATATACGTGCTCAGCTACGAAGTGGGAGTTAAACACATAAATTTTTTTCGCCTCAAGATATGAGGTAACTGAGCTTCCATCCCATTCTATATTGAAGGATATAGAATTTTCCTCATCAGAAGCCAGAGCTGCGGCAATTTCCTTCTTTCTTGTCTCTGAATGATCTTCTGAAAGAAGATCCATAACACTGGAGAGAGTCGTTTTTCCACTGCCATTAAATCCATATACAATATTTATCTTTTTGAAGCTTAGTTCGGGTGTTTCGTTGGGCCATATAAAGTTCTCATACAAACCTATATTTGACAGATTTCTTATCTTTGTTATTCCTGCGTCCATAACTTGCCCCTATTTTTTTGCATCCGACAAATTCGCTTTTTTACTTATCAGTCTCAGATTAGCTTTTCCTGCATGGAAATCCCTCCATGATTCCAGCAATTCTCGGTCTTTTATAATTCCCCGATAATCATTTCCTTCTTGCTCCGCAATATCTCGAACGATAAAAACGCGGCCTATTTCACACTGAAAATTATGGATAAGTATTTCAAATGTCGGATTATAGTGATCTACATGGCTATTTTTCATATCCAGAGGAGTTCCATAGAATGGACATAATAGCCTCTGGGCAACTGCCTTTTCCTTATACTGCTGTATTTGTTCCTTCACGGCGCTTCTCAGCGCTTCATATATAACTGTTTTTTCTTTTTTAGGCGAAATACAGTGGCCCCAGCTTATGTCTTCATCAGTCCCGTCAGTCCTGTGCAAGTGTAAATATTTGTTACCCTGCTCATCTCTCCTAACTTCTATACCCCTTATTCCACTACCTACTTTTTCAGAGTATTCAGAATGATGTTTAAAAAGCTCCAGAAAAAAATGCTTGTCGCTTTCTCCTAAGAAATCATTGAATTTGTAATTTGCGATCCTTTGCCTCACTGCTTCAGTTGCAGCTTTCTTAGATGGAAAAAATAAGTCACCAATTGTTATTGGAATAGATTTACCCATATATATCTTTTATAGCTCTCCAGTCTGAGCATCAATTATAAGACGGTTGCCAGTGACCGCTTTGGGCACAAAGCTGACCTTTTCCAGATTCCCCAATACTACTGATTAAAACAAAAACCATCACCAAAATAATTCAAATTTAATCAGTGTTACACACACTTCTAACCAGTTGATTGAATTATCTTTCCCGCTTTATCCTTGATAACGACTGACTCATCTTCATTTAAAATGAAATACCCAACATGGTTATTGTCTGTGTTGTATATTTTGCTAGTAATCGCCGGGTATATCGTTTCGTTTTCCGCTTCAAGTAATTCATCAATTCCTAAAGTAGCTTCTAAGGTTAATGAGTACTTGAGATCCAAAAAAGACATTTCATAACGTAAATACAAACCATCTTGAGTGTTTACTTTGGAATAAATTGAATCGGCTGTCAGTAACAAACTATCGTTGTAATAATTTACAGTGCCAGTACCGGTTAATGTGGAATTTAGAATCCGTTCATTCTCGGTCTTTTCGATAATAACAGATAGTGAAGCATTGCTTTCATGTTGATCATTTCGGAACAGTGATGTTATTTTCATAACATAGCTATCTAATGTTGACGCTTCTTCACTGGCAATTGGGGTGGTTGCGTCGGCGGAAAAGTATTCAATATCTGCTATATAAGTACCAAATTCATCACTGAAACTTTCCTGCTCTGTATTATCAATGCTTCGTGCAAGAGAGGAAGATTTATTTCTACCAGTGGCAGTGCTTGCATTAGCTTCGTTTATTGAGAAGACATTAACGCTATTAGCAAGTTTTTGAAGATCAGCATGTGTATCTGCACTGATTTCATTTTTATCGTTAGCGCATGCGGTTATTAAAAGAAAAGCGATAAATACGAGTGATAATTGTACTATTCTGAGGGGATGCATTATATTTCCCCGTTATTATTTTAGAAATAGCCAGTTTTTAATCATTAAGTGCTTTTTTCCAGCGAGTTTGGTTTCAAGCTGAGTTGAGATAATTAGGAAATCCTGCATGTTTTGCAGCGATGTTTCTGCAACACTTATTGCATTACTAATTTCAAGATGACTTTAAACTGCTGACATATCCTTATGAATCCCTTATTCAATAAAAGCAGATCTAAGATTGCGTCAGTTATGGGGAATTGTCAAATAAGATGGGATAATTATGGTGGCGAGTTGAGCTTGTCGCATGATTGTGTCGGTTCATGAACTTGAAGAAAATTCAAGTCTATGAGTAACAACTATCCAAGGCGGTTTTTCGAAATACATTCAGGGAGAATATACCTGGCGGGATTAAGTGCTACACCCTGCCCTCAACAAACGTTTCAGATAATAAATCACAGCTAAAAGTAATTATTTAGAGAGCTTCAATCCTCAAACAATTACTCTGTGTGAAAAATATTATACGCATTGGCAAAGGCATTCCAACGCCGCTCTGAAAAGTCTCTACCATTGCTTCGAGTTTGAACTCGGGCACCGTCGTCTCCATCAAGACTGAAATGAATTGCCTCCGAAGGAGGTGTACCATCTTTTAGTTTATAGTTACACTATCGAATTTCAAGTTTCAAATTCTGGTTGTGATTTTTCCTCGGCTCCTTATCCATATATATTATATCTAAAGTTTTCTCATTTATATTTAAATATACATGTTTTATTGTTTTCGATTGTTCAAGAGAATCGCTATAAAGTGGTTCAATTTTACTTTTAGAGCATAAATCGAAACCCGGTTTTTCGTCAAATAGTTCGAGTATTTCTGTCTTATCACTCCAGCCAGCAACACGATGCACTAAATAATATTTAGTGCTACCTTGATCAAGTGAGTCAATAATGGAAACAGAATCCACCGTGAATGAGCAGGCATCCGATGCGACTTTGGTTTCGGAGCAGCTGACAATTGATAGCAGCGAAAAAATAGCGAATAGTAATTTTGTATGAATAAGATATTTATTGAGTTTAATGTTTGTCATTAATTTTCATGCCCAATTAATATCATGGATTTCAGGCTTCATGCCATTCCTCGCGGTACCAAAATGCTTTTGCTACTCTGATTCTAGTCATATATTCCGAAAGCACTCCAAGATATTTATAAATCGGAAATAAAGGATACCTGCTGAATTATACTGTTGGCAGCATGGACGCTGCCGTCAAGCTTATAAAGACATATTTACAGCGTGTATAATACAGCAGGTATTGTTTGTTTCCAACTCGTTAATATATGTGGAGTTGTAACAGGAATAGCGCCACGTTTATCTTCTCGGATAATTCGCCCTACCCAATCGATGAGCTCAAGATAGTCCAACAAATGATAATTCAAGTGATGAGCATGCTCTCCATGTTTAGTGTTCAAATCTAATAATGGCACTGCTTGCTTTTCTTCGGAATATACAGGTGAACCATTATTTACTTTTTCTTTAATCAGCATTGTATTCGTCGTTAAACACGTAATATTTACGTTTTTAACTCCCCACAAGTTCTAAAATGCACTATTCTTAATATAAGTAATGGAAAACTGTATTGACTATGCCGATGAAAAATAGCGCGAATTGATGATTTGTTAATTGAATACAGAACTCACAAAATAATTGTCGTGTTGGTTATATGAAAAAGTTTCGTATTCTATTACGAAGAGGTTCTTTAATTGTTTTGTGCTGGTGCTGGTTATATGACAAATTTACGCCTGGTTTGCATTAAGTAGAAAAGAGACGAAGCATGAATGCAGATAAGAAAATTGCGAGAAGTGTTAGGTTGTTATTTATTATTACGATGTTTCTGGGCATGATAGATGCCTACACTGTAGCGCCTATTTTAAATACTCCTCTTGATAATATTAATTCAAATGAAATCCGAGTAATGATTGGCGCATTCTCTATTTTGCTTATGTCGATCGGAGTGGTTTTTATTGCAATACTCCTGTATCCAATTCTACAGAAGCATAATAAATATATTGCTGTTACTTACGTAGGTTTCAGAATTATGGAGTGCTTGTTACTTATCGTCGGAGTAATTGTCTATCTACTTCTTCTATTACTAAGCCAGCAATTCATAAATGCAGGCTCCCCGGATGCTTCCTATTTTCAAACTATAGGCAATTTGGCAGTTGAGACAAGATATAGTGCCTATCATGTCGCCATGTTTATTTTGAGTATTGCCAGCCTTATGCTGTGTTATTTGTTTTATCAAACGAAACTCATTCCTCGGTTTATTTCCGTAGTGGGGCTGATTGGATATACACTTTTATTACTAAGTGCTCCATTGGATATATTAGGCATTATTGATACGACAGGTGCAGGAGGTATTATGTATGTACCAGGGGCAATATTTGAGATTATTCTATTACCGATATGGCTCATTTTTAAAGGGTTCAATTCATCTCCAGTGGTATCTGAGTCATCATGAATGAATTTAAGTTACGAAGTGTTATTTCAAGTGTAAAGTACATAAATTGCAAAACAAGGCAAGCAAATGGATGCAGTAAGCTACGCCACTTCTTGTGGCATTAGCTCGTGGAAACATTGCTTGAAGTAGAAAAATATTTGAGCAAAGATTTCACGAATCTAAATTATTAAGAATAAAAACACTCGGGGCAAGGAGGAAAGTATGGGCAATTTTAATTTTTGGCAAAAATGGTTAGTTCTGTTTGGTATTATCACGATGGTGTTTGGCGTTATCTTAATGACTCCGGCCATGTTTAATGTTGAATTTTCATATATTAGTGCTGCTTTTTGGGAAGCTGGAGTGGTCCCCGAAGAAGCAAGAGAGTTTTATAACTGGGTATTTGGATTATTTGCCGCAATGTCAATTGCATGGGCACTTTTTATTGTGCTAGTTGCATGTTATCCGTTCAAGAAAAAAGAAAAATGGTCTTGGTACTGCTTGTTCATTTGTATTTCAGTGTGGTTTGTCATCGATACTATTTTTAGCCTCTCTTTTGGCGTTTATGCGAATGCCTTAAACAACTGTCTCTTTTATGTGTTGCTAATATTGCCGTTAATATTCACAAAAAGAGAGTTTTCATAAAATGAGAGATGGTGTGTCTTGTCGAACTGGTCAAAAATAAAATCAGCAACAGTGCCGCTTCAGTCTCTTACAATTAAAACTGATACTCGTTCGCCTTTTTCACACTTGTTTGATTTAGGTTCATGCAATCCCTCAAAATCACACTTAATTATAAGAGATTGCCCTGAGACCAGATGAAAATCCGCTAAAAATCGTAACGGAGCCCAACCTTCACAGCGGTAAATTTAATATCATCTCCCTGGCTGAAAAGGTGAAAATAGTTAGCTCCTAGCTCGCCACGTAATTTAGATGTTATTGATAGACCACCTCCGACACCAACACTTAAGCCAGCCGCCGTATCAAGATTATCAGGGTCATAAACCCCTGTACCTATCTCAGCAAAGAGATAATTGTTGTTTAATGGACGATAACCTCTAAGGTAAAGAGTGACACCATTAACATCATAGCCAGGGTCAAATGTGTAATTACCCAAAACTCCGTTTAAAGATAACTGTGACGAATATCTGTATTCCATCGCTAACTCCATCAGATAATCTGCGTCATAGAGGTTATTAAAGTTACCCGCCGGATAGCCTTGGCCAAAATGAATGCTAACAGCAAAGTTAGCACCTGTGGACATACTGGACACCGGACCTGAATAGAGAGGCTCATTCATCACTGTTAGATCGATATTAGGGTCACTGCCTGTGGGTACTGTAAGCAGGGCCTCGTACCAACCATCACCAAGATCAACAATATCTTTGACACTTCCATCTGACACCGACACGTCTATAACATGACCGTAATCGGGGCCAAGGTAGTTTCCATACATATCACGGGGTCTTACCCAAAGCCGCAACCGGTCGATATCGGGGCCGACCACCCGATCCACCACCCGAATATCGGATTCATCCAGATCTGGTTTGGCAAACTCAACCACTGTCGACAGGCTTTCGGTGCGGACGTAGCGACCTATCTGTGGATGTTGCCCACTGACATGGAAAACCACTGTATAGGGACCGGGTATATCCGTGCCACTGAATTGGGATGAATAGAAGCCATCACCTTGATGATGGAGTTGAATCTCATTCGGCATGGGTTTCAACTGTGCGTAAAAATCATCGTGCCGCAGCAATAGATCCAATTTACGTTGTCCAATGGTGGCTTGTGCTTCACCTACGTAGGGCTCATCAGGCATAGAGTAAGTTGACAGCAGACTCCCCATACCAGCCCCAGGTTTAAGCACTTCGGCGATAACGTTTTCCGTATCAGTCAATGCTTGCCCGTTAACGGTAAGATAGGCCTGCAATGGCAATGGCTGACCAACTCTGTGCCCTCCTTCACCCAACGAGAATGTGTAGTTAAGCCCTGCTTCGTCGGCAATCGCGGCAATTTCATAGGATGTGTTCATGCTACCCGAGAGCGATACCTGCCAATTACCTTCGGGGATGACATGTATACCGCGAGTTTGCATCACGGGTAAATCGATAGAATAAATCCGATAGTAATTACCATGGATGATCTGGCCCTGTTGAATCAGCTCTACGCCATCCTTTTCAACTTTGGTGATATTAATCGGTGGATCACCCTGATGCCAACTAACCTTAAACACCAATTGGCGTGCAGTGCGATTAACATTAAACATCTCTGTATAGTTATCCGAAGGCAATTGACGATGTCGGTAGGCGATTAATTGCGGACTCGCTTCACGCAAGGCATGGACGAGCTCTTCAACGAAATACTGACGCAGGTCATGGTCAGGCGCAGTGGTGATCTTGGCGACACCGCCAGTATCTTCGGCGATATCACCGAGCAACACCACAAAACTATCAGTCGCACCCACGCCAATGGTATTAACCTTACGCCCGAGCGCTAGGTCCAACACGGTCGGTACGGGTGTAGGATCTACATTGGAATTACCCCTGCCCGCTTCGTTATCAATCACCAGGCTATCCCCTACCCGCAACACCATCGGATTGACGTTTTGCATGCCGTCTGTAAATAGGACGATATTGCGAGGCCGTGTGGCATCAATCAAGCGGTTAATGGCGGACTGCAAGCCGCCGCCCATGGGTGTTAGATTTGCAGACAGGGTTGTTTGCGCACGTACATCACTGATCACATCATCGGCATGGTCTCTAACGGCTAGAAGTACATCGCCGGCCACTTCCAGTTCGTCCACTTGCAGATTCTTGAAGTAAGTGACACCGATGCGGTGATCCGGCAATGCCATGCGGCTCCAGAGCTGGACAAAGATTTCAACCGCATCTTTAAGCACATTAAGTTTTGAGTCACAACCTGAACAGGCAGGCGATAACATACTGCCCGACAGATCGAGCACCAGCATCACATCAACGGGATTCAAATCAGTCACCACGCCTGCCGGTGAGAACACTAATGAAAAGGGCTGCGGTCCTTCCGGCACCAGATGCCCGGCAACAGTGACTGTATAGGTTGCTCCGGCACCGCCGGGAATAAAAACCTGCTCAACATTGTTAGTGTGATCTTCCTGCGTTCTAACTGCGGCATCGTGACGGTGGCCTAAGGCTGGATTCAGGGTCCAGGGATAATAGCGTGTACCATCAGCAGTCTCCACTACCAGGTCAAGGTCGTTAACCAAGGCCGGATCGGCATTCTCGATGGCCGGGGCATCGTCCCAAACTAGTGTCACTTTTACCGGCCCGGCACCAGGCGGCGCAGTAAAACTATAAGCGACCGAGTCCTCATGATCGACCACAACTCCTTCCACAAAGGACGCTTCGCGCATCAAATCAATAGCATCTTTAATGCGCAGCAAACCATATCCGGAGGCGTAATCAGGACCGGGATTAAACCAACTGGTATCATTATCAAGATCCTGCGCCGTGTGAATCAACAAAGCCTTGACTGTGGACGGTAATGGATCACCCATGCCAGGAAACTGATTACGAAAATCCTCCAGCAACAAGGCGATCGAACCGCTGGTGGTGGCCGCAGCGGCGGAAGTTTGAGAGAACCAAGCGTAGTAATAATAGGAGGGGTGAGCTGGGCCACGCGCATCATAATTCGGTGTGCGATAACATTGTTGATTTGCCGCACTGATAGGCTCGCCGACACAGTTGGGTTCTATGGGCGGGTTAAAGAGATCGACCTCGGTAAACCCAACCAAATCACTAACATTTTGTCCGCCTTCGTTGATACCGTTATGATGACCCGCTGCAACTATATCTGGTTTGAGCCTGCCATCTTCCAACGGCCCCCAGCTACTGTAATTTGTTATCAGATTGTTAAAGGAATCGATGGCACCAACAGTGATGATATTCTTGGCTGCCTTGGGGGCATTGATGGTTCCATAGTTTTCATAAGGCGCTACATCATTGTCAACACAATCAGTTCTGTTGCGCTCATTACCCGCGGAAAAGACGATGTTCACCGGACGATTAAAGCCAGCATCGGTATCGCCACGTACTGCTGCGTCTAGGGTTGGTGCCACACCACGGTAGACGCCGTAGGCAAACTCATAGCCAGCACATCCCAACCGGCCCCATGAGTTATTCGCAACATCGATATGGTGATCATTCACTGCCGTCTGCAGATCAGCAATCAAGTTTGGATCGTTATACCAGCCGGTTGCCCCGGTAACATCAAAGCCGTATGTGTAAAGATCGGCTGCCGGTGCGACACCTCGCCACTGATCGGCAACAGCACAGCGGTCTTCAACGCGAACCGTCACATCATTGCACTTGGAACCATCACCGGTAATCAAACCCCCAACCATGGTTGTATGCGCCGCCGGTGTGTTGGGATCAGTATCACCACGCGTCACTCGCCCACCAAAATCTGGATGAGCGGCATCGACATGGGTCGGCTCAAACACGCCGACTGTCACACCGCTACCAGACAGCCCAAGGTCTTGAGCCAGATCTGCTCGTACAAAGCCGCGCACCCGGTCGGACTCACCACTCCCAGGTGCAGAGACCGGTTCGATCCAGCGCACTGCATCCAATTCCGCCAAATCAAGCAGCTGCGATTCGTTTATCGCAATGGATATGCTTTTCACTGTAGGTACTTCAACCAGTACCTCAGCACCCAAGGCTTCAAGTGCGGTTTTTACTTTTTGAGCGCTGACATCGGCAAAATACTTAACCACCAACCTTACTCGACCATCCTCAGTTCGCGCCCATTTACCAACACCTTTTTCGAGCATATGCGGTAACAATTTATCTTGGGGTAGAATCAGCCCGATCCAGCGCACCGAACCCAAGACCGGATGGTCCGCAGCAAGTCCGACCGGGATGGAGGCAAACCAGGTGTTTTTCGGTACATAGTTAAGCAGCTTGACGTCCGCTTTTTTCAGCGCGTGTTTGGTCTTAGCATTGGGAATGGTTGTAAACTGCATCAGCACATGAACGCGTTCGTCGGTTGCAGTTGTGGAGATTGCTTTAAGAGTCGTAGTTCGATCAGCAGTTGGCTGAATTATTCTGGACTTTAAATGAATGGCGGCTTCTTCTTGAATAAGTTTTTCGCCGTGGACTTGGTTTATAGAAAGAGTAAAACAGACGACTATGGTAAAGATTATCTTCCATTTCATCTTGAACCTCCCTTCATTGCGGATCTCAATCGCTGAAATTAATACGTTGTTATAAATTTAGTATAGGTAATCACTACATTGTTATCAACATAGCTTGAGTTGTTTCCCATCTACGGAAGAATGCGCTGGGTTGGCGTTATAATACTTATAAAAACGATACCGTTTATTTTAAAAGTCACGTAAATTGAAAAATTATTTGTGATTAAAATGCTCTATTATTTCGGTATCAACAACTGTTTCGATAACTGTTCCAATGAATAGGTGAGAAGCTGGAATGTCAGACTGGGTAACAGATTTATCTTTACAACAATGAATCGAATTTAAGTTTGTGAATATCTAGTTTTATTTTAACAGCCTTGTTTCACCCGTCGTTTATATTAATTTAGACGATGCCTCGTAATATCAATTTGAGCTACCGCCCCTAACAAGATTCTGCTTTACAGGTCCTCTACCTCTATCTAACAGAAGTGCCCTATAAATATAAAGAAATGATCACATTTCTGTCTAACAAATACGTCAGATGAGCCGATAAACCGACAATAACGCTAAGAATACTAAAAATAGAAAGGATGTATGAGTTTACACACCCCATAATTGCAATATTAGTTGCTGTGAAACGATAGGTTGAGAATATGAATAACGATGTAATATTTTGGGACAAGCTCTCACATATTCAGAAAGGTTTTTTCATTTATTTACCTCTGGCAGTGCTGTTAGGTTCGTTACTTGTAAGTTGTGGTAAATCACAACCCCAAGAGTTCAAATTTAGCGACACGAAAATGAAAGTGCCAACGTATGAACAGTTAACATTTTCCGTTGATAATGTGCCTGCTTCACTTTATCAAACAGGTGTTAAAGCGAAAAAACCGCCTTTAGATTCTGAAAAACAATCTAAGCCCACGACCGGTCATCAAAAAATCAGAGCGGCAGAAATTAATAACACCAATAACGGAGATAATCCGGAATTCAATTTTCAATTTGATCCATTCAATAGCAGTCTTGCAAGCAATCGTACTGACTCTACAACTGACTGTGGTATATCACCGTCGTATGAACTTCCGAATAGCATTCATGACTATGGTGCGGGTTCTTTTTGCCTGGTCACGGTTGCAAAAATGGCATTACTCCGTGCCCTGAGTAATTATTCTAATTTTGGTCAGATGTTACCAATTATTGCTTTAAGTTTATCAGAAGCGAATAACCCTAAAGCAACCCCGTTAACTTACACAAATCCCATTGATACTTATGGTGCAGAAGGTCTTAAAATTGAAATTTATTACGATGATTGCGCCAATCATCGTGACTCGCAAACGGCAGATGGTAAAGCATTTACCCTGTGCACTGGAGAACCTGATACCGCCCTTTATCATCGAGTTGTTATATTTCCTGTCGTTGCTAAAAATGGTTCTAATGTGAATAATGCGATAGGGCAAATGGAATGGCTTAGTTATGTAGATGGTGCAACGAAAGGGAAAATGATTATTCTCCGTTATATTATGTCGGATGTAGCATTTGTCGAATTTGCCCCCGGTCAAATTCAGTTTGATTTTGAGTCCGATGCTAACGCAGATTTCAAATCTTTTACCATGAAATTTGCACCACAGTTACTCCCTGG
>CALZJE010000054.1 GCA_945787715.1 uncultured Ectothiorhodospiraceae bacterium
TTCAGTGACTGGTTGTCCGTCAGGCGCATGTGCCTGGCCTATCAATACAACGTCTGTTGCCAATTTAGAAAAATTTGCTTCGGGTGCAATTTTTAAACTGCTTAATCCTGGCTCACCGAAATATTCGCCTTCAAAACATATATCAGCTTGCTCTTCTGCCAGTGTCAGTTCACCAGTAGCACTTAACTCATAAGTCTGTTTGACCAGAACCAGCATGACATCGCGGCCATTTTCGTCGGCGATTAACGCAAGTTCTGCTTTATACGGCGTATTATTTTCCAGTCCCTGATATGCCATGACTAATTGATATTAACACCTGCACCTTTAATTTTATTCATGCCTCGGGCTCGACTCAGAATATCATTGCCTTTGACTTGTATTTTGCCATCTTTAGTTAGAATGATGGTTGATTTGCCACACTCTATCACCAGGCCGTCGTGAGCTTTGATGTGCAGCACCTTATCTTCCAACGTTGTCATTTGACTAATGTCGTTTTTTTTCAATTTCTTTGTGACTTTGTCATCAAATGCCGCATATTTTTCAATAACACCTAACACCACGCCGTATTCTTCATCCATTTCTGGGACACGATAGATAACAAAATCTTGAGGCTGAATTGTTGGCAAAGCCCCTGCAGCAGTACGCAAAAAATAACACGGATAAATCGCATTGCTGTCAGTGTTATCTTGCACCAGAATTAATCCTTCTTCAATAACCTCTAGCACCACACCTTTGCGTGTTTGATTAAAGGCTTGTTCTAATACTTTATCTTGCTGCATTTTCATTTTCTTGCCTTATCTGCCATCGATTAATTTTGTGCGATTTTCGCACCTTTCATTTTGATATTGCCACTCATTTTAATATTGAGCTCTTTGCCTGATATTTGAATCTTGCCATCTTTTTTCATAATAATGCTGGATTGTCCACATTTGATGGTAATCTGGTCACCCGCAATAATATTCAATTTTTTACTGACATTTAATGTATCGTCTTTACCGACTTGTATGGTTCTGGAATCACCAACCGCTATATCCTGTTTTTTTCCAACCTGGATTTCTTGATTTTTACCAATATTGATTGTCTCGTTATCACCGACCTGTTCGCTTCGGTTCTTTCCGATATTGATGTCTTCATTTTTTCCGACGTTTTCAGAGCGGTTATCGCCAATAGAAATACTTTCATTTTTACCCACAGATTCTGTGCGATTGTTGCCAATCGTTATGTCTTCGTTATTGCCAACATTTTCTGTGCGATTATTGCCAATTGATATTGATTGATCATTACCAATCGTTATTGTCTCGTCATTACCGACATTTTCCGTCCGATCATGACCAACTTCTGTGGTCTCATCATTTTCAACCACATTATTCTGATCTTTTTCCGCGTGAATATAAACCTCTTCACTACCTTTTTTATCTTCAAACCTCAGTTCATTGAAGTTAGCTACGCCACCTTTATCAGACGAACGGGTCTTCCAACCGCTTTGTGTTTTGTTGGCAGGCAGTTCATACGGCGGCATATTGTCAGCGTTGTAGACACAGCCAGAGACAAACGGTCTGTCTGGGTCACCTTCGAGAAAACTGACCACCACTTCGTGGCCGATCCGTGGTAGGAATATGGCCCCCCACTGTTTCCCTGCCCATTGCTGGGAAACCCGTAACCAGCAGGAGCTGTTTTCGTCTTTCTGACCGACACGATCCCAATGAAACTGGACTTTAATGCGGCCATATTCATCGGTGTAAATTTCTTCGCCAGATGGACCAACAACGACCGCTGTTTGAGGTCCTTGCACATAGGGCTTTCGCGTTACCTGTTGAGGACGATAGGGAACAGATGAAGGAATACATTGAAAGTTATTATTGTATTCTCGTCCGCCACCTTCTGTTAGTTCATAACTTGAATCTCTGGCATAATGTGAGATTGTAGTTATCACATACTCTTTACCCTGCTCTGCTGATATTTCGTGAGTTGCTAAGGTAAATTTACCACCAGCGGAAAATGATCGGTATGTGCCTGATGAAGAAACGATATCATGCGCAGTTTCTTCTTCTTCAATGCGAACTTTTGTGAGCCCGTCTCCGTCTCCCCTATTTTCATAAAGCCCAGGGTAATCGTATTGTTCAAAGTTACTAATATCTGGCAAATCCACAACACTATCAATGGTTGTGCTAATATCAGTACTTGGCGTTGTAAAGTTATAATCGGTTTGTGCCCATTTCCCAGGGATCAGATTATATTCATGCGCCCACTCTGTTAATTGATCCCCCGATCGGCCGCCATCGTAAAAATGCGCTTCACCTTCATCACAATCAACATAACTGTTAACTGAATCGGCAAGTACCATCGTATGTTTACCCGCTTGATGGGTGAAGTAAAAATAGATACCTTCTTCTTCCATTAGACGATTGACAAACTGAAAATCAGACTCTCGGTATTGCGCAGTGTATTCGCGTTGTTTAAACGAACGTTGAGTATTGATTTGAAAATCAGAAAAACCGCGTGAGTTGAATACTTCTTCGATAATGGCTTTAACATCCATATTTTGAAAAATGCGGCAATCATTACTCAGGGTTAACAATTGAAACCAGGGAACCAACTCTGCATGATAAACACGTTTGCCACTGGGATTTACTGGCCCCCCAATGAATCGCATAATATGACCATTAAAAATTCTTTCAGAACCATCAGAAAGCATAATAGAAACGTCTACTTTTTTTCCAACAATGTCTTTTGCTTTAATGGCATGGTCTGATGAAAACATTTCCAACTGAAAACGAAATGGCCTGGATATGGATTCTTCACCGCTAAAAGTTGTTAACAGTAAAGTATCTTCACCCAACGGTGTTTTTATTGAAACAAACTTCCCTTTTTGCGTTATACCTACCATAATTTATTCTCTTGGTTAAACGTAGACTCACTTTTCATTTTCTTTAACATGATCTTTAGCTCTTTTTCAGTCGATATAATTTTGCATCAATAAAGTTTCCTTGCTCTTTCCGCAATTCTATATCTTCATCATAAATTATTGTGTAGTTATTTTGATGTGCAAGCTTTTGAATGTATTCATCGCTATGTTGATATCGCCCGTTATTTCTCAGCATAAAATCTTTAGCTTTGCCTAGCTCTATGGTGAACATAAATTCACCACCCTGCTCCAAAATTTCATTCACCCGATAAAATGTTTCTTCTAAATCCCCTTGGTAATTTAATACATCGGATGCGGTAACCAGATCATACACTTCTTTCATTGCTTTTATTGCGATTAAATAATCTTCTGTAAAAAGCTGATCATAAACATTCCGCTCTCTTGCAAAATCTAGCATTTTCTCTGATAAATCGATGCCGTGAATAGTCGTTGTAAATTCGAATATTGACTCTCCAACTAATCCGGTACCACATCCAAGGTCTAAAACATTAAGCTGTTTAGCTAAGGTTTTACAGACTTCAGCAACTTGCTCTTTGATTAATTTATGCCCCTGGTATTCTAAAGGGCCTTGTAGTAATGAATCATACTGATGAGCGTATTTATCAAAATAAGCGGCGATCAAAGCGGCTGGCATTTTATCAGGTTGAGGTGCATCTCCTGTTCTCGCTAAGAGAAATTCTGCTGCTGCATTTTGGGAATCTTCGTTTAAACCTAGCGCCTTCGCTTCCGCATAACGGAGTTTTTTTCGATACTGTTGTGCTTGAGCAGACATCCCCAGGGTTTGATAGAGATAGGCCAAACCTTCTAACGCTGATCGATTGTGAGGTTCGGAGATTAACAGCGCTTCATAGGCTGTTTTGGCTGCTTTTTTATCTCCGGATGGTTTAATCAGTTGTGACCAATGAAACGCGGCAGGTGGGGATCCAAATGCAAATCCTGCATCTGACATAGCCTGTCGGCAAGCAACTTCTGCCTCGGAATCTGTATGGTTTAAGTTATTTTCTTTCTCAACAAACATATTTGATTGGCCTTACTGCGTACCTGAGTTTTTAAAGTTATAGTAGGTATTCTAACTAAAGGTGCTTTGATCACTTGTGAAGCATATTACAGTTGTATGTAGAAATGAACGAGAAGACTTAGAAAAAATCCATTTCCAACTGCTTTTTCTAGGTTAATCACTTATAACTCAACATTACTCAGATTTTCCAGTGGGCCAATCAGACAATGGAAAAGCTTTTTCATCACTGTTGTAGGTGAGATATTGTAGTATTTGGAAAATGTAGAGGCAGAGTTCGTTGCCAAATTTAAGTAGCTTTTGGTTTTTCTCCCCGCTAAATAATACCGTTAAAAACTGAAATATGATGACTGCAAATAAGACAAATTCTGCCAAAGAGTAAAAGAGAGCGAATATCAGCATAAATATTGCCCTTACCCAGGTCTTTTCCACGGTTACATTTTTACGTATCTCTTCACTCATCTGAATAATTCCTGTTAGCAGTTATGTGTCCCTACTATATCTGCAATCGCTAATTCTTTTCAAACAAGCATAAAAAAAGCACCCGTCATGGTGCTTTTTTATTCGTTTCGACGAGGAATTAGGCTAATTTATCATCTGCAATTCGATAGTTTGGATCTTCTATGACATTAACCTCAACGAGATCCCCCGCTTTTTTCATTAAGATTCGACATTCAGGACTCAAGTGCCTTAAATGAAGTTGTTTACCTGCCTGGACATAACGCTCTGCTAAATTGTCAATCGCTTCAATGGCAGAATGATCGTAAACGCGAGAACGTTCAAAATCGATAATAACTTCATCAGGATCATTGCTTAAATCGAACAGATTATTAAAATTATGTACGGAGCTAAAAAAGAGTGGCCCGCTTAAGCGATAAATCTTCGCTCCATTTTCATCAATATGTGTTTCAACTGCTGTGTTTTTAGCATGCTGCCAAGCAAATACCAATGCGGAAACAATAACTCCTACAATAACAGCAATAGCCAAATCGGTTACAACCGTCACACCTGAAACAAGTATCAATACAAAAGCATCTGTTTTTGGAATCTTGCGAAGAATCCTGAAACTCGACCATTCAAATGTACCAATGACAACAATGAACATAACTCCTACCAACGCAGCTAGTGGGATTACTTCAATTAGTGGAGAAGCTACCAATATAAAGAAGAGCAAGAAGAGTGCGGCTGAAATACCTGATAAACGACCTCGCCCGCCCGAGTTTACATTTATCATACTCTGCCCAATCATTGCACACCCCCCCATGCCACCGAACATACCTGTAACTGAATTAGCAACACCCTGACCTATGCACTCTTTATTACCTCTGCCTCGAGTCTGGGTCAACTCATCAATTAATGTGAGAGTTAATAAGGATTCAATTAAACCAATGGTAGCAAGGACAAGGGCATAAGGAAGAATTATCCAAAGCGTTTCTAATGTAAACGGTACATCTGGAATATGAAACTCAGGAAATCCGCCAGCAATTGAGGCGATGTCACCAACAGTTCTTGTATCCATGTTGAAGAAAATAACAATGAGTGAAACAACAAGTATGGCGGCGAGTGAGGATGGAATTGCGCGAGTGAGTAATGGTAGATACTTTATAATAGCCATTGTTAAGGCGATTAAGCCAACCAAAGTCCATAGTGGTGAACCACTAATCCACTCTGTTTCTCCTGTACTTGTTGTAATTTGGAAAGTTTGTAACTGAGATAAAAAAATCACAATTGCAAGACCGTTTACAAAGCCTAGCATTACAGGGTGAGGCACCATTCGAATAAACTTACCCAGCCTTAGCACCCCTGCGGTTATCTGAATAATTCCCATTAATACAACGGTGGCGAAAAGATATTCGACCCCATGTTCTGCAACTAAAGCGACCATTACCACAGCTAGCGCACCAGTTGCACCAGAAATCATACCGGGTCGCCCGCCGATACTGGCAGTTATCAAACCAACCATAAACGCCGCATAGAGACCAACTAATGGATGAACGCCCGCAACAAAAGCAAACGCCACGGCTTCTGGAACAAGTGCAAGAGCTACTGTTAAACCGGACAACACATCATCCTTAGCACTGGCAGCTTTATTTACAAAAAGGGTAATCATTTACTTTTCTCAATATTAGAAGGGGAATCGATATTCAAAAACGCGCCACCATAACAAAGTATGGGGGCAAGTTCAATTGCCGTCATTGTATTGACTCTTCTAAAATTAAACGTTTAAGAAGTTCGACTAAACCGATTTTTAGCGTACCAAATACATTCTATGCGGCTGTTTTTCTTAAATAATACTTAGACCTGATACATTCAGCCTTAATGCTGTTTATTATAACTCACCCTCAACTCAACCACTGATTTCTGACTGTTTTCGGAACTAGATATAACCATAGATTATCAAGTGTTTTTTAGCCCATTGATAATGCAAAGCTTTCCTTAATGGCGTAACTATTGCTGCAACCACAGTAACGTTAAGCAGACGCACTTTTCAACGAATAATCAGTCTGATTTATTAGGTCTAGTAATTTTGTGAAGCTGATGTTTAAGTTTTTTCCTTAATCAGGCGATACGGTTTATAGAGCTGATCTAAGCAGAGGTTACAGCCATGATACACATACATCACATACGATTTGGTTTTATTGAACGCATGTCCCGTGCATTTATTGGATTCATTCTTCTATTACTCTCTTTTGCATTAGCACTCAATTCAGAATGGTTTGCTACACTCCATTTTGTCGCTATGTATCCATTACTCACTGCACTAATTGCATGGGATCCGATATACATGATTATTGAATTAGTCAAAGAACGTTGGATTGATTTCTGGATTCTCCATTAATCCAGCTGTGAGGTATATGTCTGAATTTTGCACTTTAATGCAAGGGTGTAATGCATGATGCATAACATTTTATTGTGTAGCTCAATCTGACTAGCGTATAAGCTATCCCTACTGATAGCGTTTGGGTGATATAATTGCGGCTGTTTATCGTTAGAATGCCTCAATGAAAAAATATTTGCTCCCTTCGACTATCCTATTCACGATGCTCTTCGTTTCACTCATTGGTCCCTGGCCTGTATCCGACCCCCATTATCTTGAATCCGATTACGCCAAAAGTACCTTAGACCATATTGATAAAATCAAAGCACAAACAAACGCACAGGCATTGCGTGCGGGCGTCTCTTCTATCGATATTACTCCACCCATCGGCTTTGATTTAGGCGGCTATTCAGCGAGAACACCCAAAGCTAATACAGGAGTTTTGCACTCGGTATTCGTAAAAGCAATTACGTTAGATAACAATACCCATACCGTCACTCTCATATCGGCTGAAATTTTATTGCCCATGCCTAAGTTGGTAAAAAGTGTCATAAACAAAACCGGTTTAAAACGAGAAGAACTATTTTTTACCACTACACACACACATTCGGGGCCGGGCGCTTATTCCCAGGGAATAATTTCGGCGATGGCACTTGGTGAATTTGATCAAACACAATTCGATTTTATTTCAGACCGCATAGCCCAAGCAATTCTAGAAAGCAGAAAAAACTTATTACCGGTGGAGGTCAATTATCGACGTGTAGAGTTAACACAAGACACTGCTGATCAGTTTATTCAAGACCAACTCAATACACCATCGAAAGCCCATAATAGCCTTCATCTGATGGAACTTAACGATTTAACAAATGACATGCGTCTTGCCACTTTAATTTCATTTAGTGCACACCCTACGTTTCTTGGAAAGCGTAACAAATTAGTCAGTGGAGATTACCCTGGTGTAGTCATGACGCTACTGGAAGATCGATTATCAGGAGCGATGATATTTGCATCCGGTGCTGTGGGAGGAATGTTACCGAGAGGAACAGATATAAATCCGAGTAACAAAATCGAAGCAGAAAGACAAAAACTCAACGATATGAGTGTGCGAATGGCAGAGCTACTCGCTAATTTACTGAGTGAAACACCAGTATATGACAAACATAAAATAGCATCAATTGCTCAATGGACAAGTGCCAAAGCTGTTATACAATCTGAAGTTATTCCTATTCACCTGCCCTCACAAAGTTTTCGCCTAAATGATTACATGCGCCTAAGCCCGTTTATCGTGAATCAAATATTTCATGATAGAGAAACGTTTATACATGCGTTACGGATCGGCAAATTATTATTTCTTGGCTACCCTGCTGACTACTCTGGAGAATCAGCGCGAGATCTAGAAATTTGGGCTGCCGAAAAGAATGTTTACCCTTGGGCCACCTCATTTAATGGGGATTATATTGGCTATATCATGCCAACCCGTCACTATGATAAATCACACCATACAGTACGCAATGTTAATTTTTTCGGACGCTGGAATGGCGATTATTTTAGCGAAATAAGTCAACGGGCAATATTAAATATGTTCCCTAAATCTGATACTGTAGCTAAGGAAACAATTAACTAGGTATTCTTATGCATTTTATCATGCTAGGCTTTTTATTATTATTGGTTATTTATGGTCCACAATTTTGGGCTCGTACAACTTTTAAGCGATACAGTGCACCATCCCCTCACTTTCCCGGCACGGGTGGAGAGCTAGCAAGACATTTGCTCGATAAATTCGATCTGCAAAACGTTGGCGTCGAAATCAGCGATATTGGAGACCACTATGATCCCGACGCTAAAACTGTTCGACTTTCACCCGATAATTACGATAAAAAATCTTTAACCGCCATCACGGTTGCAGCCCACGAGGTAGGACACGCAGTTCAGGACGCACAAAATCATCCAATGCTCACACTTCGTTCTAAACTTGTTCGTATTGCCGTGCGTGCCGAAAAAATGGGCTCTATAGCCATAATTGCCATACCTTTTGTTACTGCTATTTCTCGCGCACCAAGTCTTGGCCTATTACTCTTTATTGTCGCGTTGGGAAGCATGCTGATTTCTACCATTGTCCATCTGGTCACTCTACCTGTGGAATGGGATGCTAGTTTTGGAAAAGCCTTGCCGGTCTTAAAAGCAGGCAATTTCATAGATAACAAGGAATTAAAAGGCGCAGAAAAAATACTTCGAGCGGCTGCATTTACTTACGTTGCAGGTTCACTTGCCAGTCTTTTAAACCTATGGCGTTGGATTGCGGTACTTAGGCGCTAACTTACTAAAAAATTGGTAATAAATAGGCAGCTCCGGAAATTAATCTTTCCCACAATAACTTAGCCGTATCCTTAAGTTAATATTGATATTGCTGCTCTCAACATTAACATTCGTATCAACCAATAATTTTAGAACAAATATTCTACTTTTATAGGCCATTTGAATTTTCCCTTTTAGCAGCTATTCCTATCTTATCTTCCACATAAAATAATTCTATTATCTTCGCTAACGGCTTAATTAATCAATTATTTTTAATATGTTAACAAAAATTAACGTGATACAATAATTGACATAAAAATACGCGTTATGAAAAAAATACAAATCCGATGAGTAAGGATATTTTCGAAAAGATAAATCCTTTCATCAAATTTAGTATAAAAGCGTAAAAAATGTCATCCTGTTATAATAATACACAGTAAAGGGTAATAACCGGTTTTGGGCCGCATGAAAAATTATTTTTCTTACGTCAATTACTGGAAATAATTCCACCAAGAAAATCTAAGCGTGTATACATTAGGGTATGGGGAAGTGAGGGTTCAATGATAGCGATTAGTCATCCTAAAAAAAACTGAATGCAGTCGAAAAATAAAATCGCTATTCACTGTGCCGATTTATCATGGGATCTGGTGCTGGGTTTTCTGTTGTGTGTCCTTTTGTACAGTTACACCATACAAGAGGATGTGCATTACTGAATTTAGCGACTCACCAACTAGGTGATATTGATTTTAGTATTGGTGATTTATTATCAACACTTGAATTAATTTTACGCATCCAGCCGCAGAATCCTGATTTATACACGCGGGGATTTATTATGGAAAAGCTGAATAAACAAAAGGAACTTTCAAACAACAGTTCTGGAAAGAAAAATCTTTCTTTCACACAAAATTTGTTTTTTACCCAATCTAATGAAATTTATTCAGAGGTTGGACAAGGTATTACTCGTATATTTGTTACGTTAGCGTGTCTTTTTACACTGCAAACTATTTCTGTTTTCTATGGGCTCAATGCTCAAGAAAAATCTGCACTAAGCGCTGTTTTTGCGTATTTTATTTTTAGTGCAATTTATTGCTTCTATGTTTATCAATTAAAAAAACCTACCGTTGTCCGCCGATATTTCATCATCATCCTGGACAACCTACTTATATCCTATTGTATTTATAGCTTTGGAATAGCAGGTACTGCATTCTATCCTTTATACCTATGGGTAAGTATTGAAAACGGTTTTCGTTTCGGTCCTACATTCTTATCTCTATCGTCAACGATTTCTGTTCTCGGTTTTACAGTTGCCGTTTTGCTAAATGACTCCTGGCTAAATCAAATTGAAATAGCGATTGGATTAAGCATAGGAATGTTGATACTCCCTCTATTTTTTTTAATTCTGCTAAATCAACTGAATAATTCCAATCGATTATTACAACAAAAAATGGAAGAAGCAGAATATTTAGCAACGCATGATACGCTCACTGGTTTGCCGAATAAAATACTGTTAGAGAATCATTTGTTAAAAGCCATAGAGGATGCCAAAGCAAACGACTATGAAATAGCGCTGTTTTTTATCGACATCAATAGTTTTAAACATGTTAATGACACTTTAGGACACGACATTGGTGATCAATATATAAAACAATTTTCTCAAAAAGTAGGATATTGTCTGCGATCAACCGATATTCTTGCCAGGTTAAGTGCGGATAGCTTCATGATGGTATTGGAAAGTAAACAATCCGATAGCTATGCAGCACAAATAGCAAATCGTATGATTGATCAAGTCAGTGGTCGATACAATTTAAATGGTTATGAAGTGTATGGAACTTTTAGTGCCGGAATTGCAGTCTATCCGCATGACGGTAACGGTGTTAAAGAATTGATTAAAAATGCAGATACCGCACTGCATTACGCAAAAAAACGCTGCAAACCTGCTTACCAATTTTATGATGTGTCGATGTCTAAAGAGGTAGAACAGACCCTGAATTTACACCTTGAATTAATAGGTGCGATTGAGAACAAGGAATTCGAGGTTCACTACCAGCCTATCGTCGACAGCCATACTCAGTGCATAACTGGCGCCGAAGCCCTACTTCGTTGGAATCATCCAATACGCGGTATTATCTCCCCAGATGAGTTTATGGATGTTGCTGAAAAAAATGGTCTAATGAATGAAATAGGGAGTTGGATTATTGAAACCGTGTGTGCAGACCGTGCGCGTTGGAACACATCTGGCTTCGAAAATATTGTAATCAGCATCAATATTTCCGGCCATCAATTTATGGATGAAGATTTCACCCCGCACTTGAACTCGGTTTTGAAACAGTACCAAATAAAACCCAAACAAATTGCGCTTGAAATCACCGAGCATATTTTGGTGGAAGAATATGAGTTGGTAAAAAATACGTTTGACCAGCTCGCACTTGCAGATATTAAATTATCCTTAGATGATTTTGGCACTGGTTATTCTTCGTTACGTTATCTTAAACGGTTTCCAATCAGTACCATTAAAATTGATCAAAGCTTTGTAAAAGATATCGATAGCAATAAAGATGATGCGAGTTTAGTACAAACTATTATTGCTATTGGTAAAAATCTCAACATGAATGTGGTGGCGGAAGGTGTAGAAAGCTATGAGCAATACGTTTTACTTCGAGCATGGGGTTGTGAATCGATACAAGGCCACTATTTTGGAAGGCCTATGCAACAAGTGTCATTCCTTGCTCAGTTATTAAACAAAAATCAAATAGCTTACAAGGATGAAGCTTTAGCCAAAGTGGAATATGTATAACGCTATTAATACTAGCAATGTCAGTTGATCGTAAAAAATTGCTGAAGGATGCAATATTCCACGTTCCATTATAATGTCCAACTGATTTAGCAACGATAATTGCTAGATTAACAGCGCTGATTAAAATTTTTTCAAGTATTGCCGTTAAAAAATCGATATAAGTTAAAACATTATATTCGAAAATATTCCATGAGCAATTTAGTTATATTTATACTGGTATTTGCTGTTGTTTTAATTATAGCCGGCTGGATTACTGCCGAATATATGTCCGTGACGTCTGGTAAGAAAAACAAGAAATACGAACAAAAGTTGCTCAAGGTTGAGCGCGAAAAAGAGTATATACAGATACAGCTTAAAGCTGAAACGTCGAGGCTGGTAAAAGTTAAGGAAGAACTAAACAGCCTCAGGGATGCCAAAGATCAAATTCGCGCACTTGAGCGTGAACACATAAAATTACAAACCAAACATCAGAATATCGTGACGGGAGTTGCTATTATTAGAGATAAAGTCACTCACAAGCGATACGGTAATAACGCGTTAGCTAAAGACATTGTTATCTTACTCAATGAACATTGTCCTACTGAAGATCAGCTAGTAGAACAGCAAGGGCAACAGACACAAAGTAAATTCAAGCGAATTAAAGAAGGTATCGGGGGTTAGAGGCAAGGGGCTAGCGGCAAGGAGTCGACCTTAGAGAATCTCTCACTTCACGGCATAATCACATCTTATTAATTCCCCAGGCAGCAGGATATCGCTACCCGCAGTAGATTATTCCTAAGTCCGACAGGCTCCGGGCTACAATATTTTAAGACCGGCAATCTCCCACAAATAATTTATGTCCAAATATGTAAAAAAATAAGAAATCAATAATACCTTAGTAAATTTATAGACTATACTTATTGGAGGCTTAGCCCAAATTCAATCACTTGAGGAGATTATCGATGAAAAACACAACCGTATTTCTGATTACACTAATAATCTGTCTGTTTACCATTCCACAAAATTTATTAGCCGGTGAAGGTCATAAACATGCGAGTAGTAGCAACCATAGCGCTATGGATTCTGATGATTCTCTAAAAAACATGGCAAATATTATGATGCATTTAAATCACCGCCCCAGTAGTTCGGATATGAAAGTACTGAAAAAAATCGCTAACAATAGTCATTCAAAACATGAGAAGACAATTGCTCAATCGATGATGAATTTGGAGCATAAAGCATCATCAGCAGATAAAACAAAACTCAAAGGTATAATGAACGATACGAGCGCTGCAGAAAATGTTAGGGAACTAGCGGCGATTGTGTATAACCTATCACACCAAGCCAGCAGAAATGATAAACACAAACTTCAAGCGATGATAGATTAACAAACGATTTTAGACATCCACCCAAATAATAGGGTGGATGTCATATAAATTAATTAGGCAGTTAACGCTTTTTCAAGCTCAGCAAACGAATTAGCTCTGTTGTTTAATTCAATGTTTTTTCTCAATAAACTCGATATGCGAGAGATGGAGAAAAGACCTCGTACAACCGTTTGATTTCTTCGGTCTTCAGTTATTAACACATGATGCCTGCCACAAGCTTTAATGGTTTCCACGATGTCACCGACATTGGCTAAAGAAACATCACTCATTTTCACCGAACCCAGTTCTGATTTACGTGTCATTATATCGAGCACCATAATATCGCTGCGTTCACCGCCGTGCTCCTGGATGTAGTTTATTGGCCGTTCGCCCCAGACATCATTAAAGGTAATTAATCCAGAAATGTCGTTATCATAATCAGAAACAAAAAGAAGCCTGATTCCATAAGCAATCATTCTTTCGTTGGCAACACTTATGGTAGCAGTAGACTCTATACAAATAGGTGTCGTATGTAAAAAGTCGGTCATAACAAATATAGCTGGATCATCAACGCTAACCATCGTCTGCATACTCTCATTAGCTTTTGGTAAGTAAGCATCATTTTTAATCTTTTTGAACTCTAATGGCTTATGTCTATTTTCCATAACCTTTGTCCTCTTTGTCGTTGAACATGAAACGTTAATCCGATATTAACAGTTGGTTATTATGTAACTATAGTCAACATACCAGTGGATAGTTGAAAAATATTCATTAGATTTATTTATTATTAATAAAATTACTTTATTAACCTAAATATTTCATGAAATATCCGGGATAGAATTGTTTATGATAAAGAATGACAAAATGGTAAAATTTAAATTTTAAAATAGACAAAAAACAGCCATGGCCAAACGACTATTTTCATGCCCCCTCACTGAGCAAGATGAGCTAGATTACTACTCCAATATCATGGAAGAGAATAACATCGATTACTACATCACGCCGGGATCTGCCTTCGGTTTAAGTAAGCCTAGTTTTTGGATCAAAGACGATGCGGTGTTTCCACAAGCAAAAGTCATATTTGAACAGCATCAAGCAATCTATGCTCAACAAGCTCGCGAAAGATATCAAAAAGAAACGGGTTATAATCCTGAAGCACAAGGCAAAGAGAAATTCGATTTTTTCCTGAAAAATCTGTATCAGAAAAGATTTCTCATTCCTTGGATATTTTTGGCATTTGTTTTACTTTATTGGTATTTCAATGCATTTTTTGGAATGTTTGAAGCGAATAGCCCCAAATAAAAAACGCCACCGTATGAGTAATATTGTGGCGTTTTATTATTCATCAGTGCTTTTACAATGTCCACAATCTTGAATGAGCAGCACTCTTTGCAACAGGTATTTTTTCTATTACTTCCCCATCAACATTCATCACCGCAACTGCACCCTCTTCTGCGTTTGAAGAGAACATAAGCTGCGTTTCATTATTTTTAGTGACAAAATCCAATGTGCCAGTACTCACGCCTAAGCGAGTTTCATTAATCAATTTCAACTTAGGCAGTGCCTTCATATCAAAAACTAACAGGGCATCAGTTTTTAAATTCGCTTTTTGCTCATCATTCCCTGAGCTTGAGGTTGTTAAATACAAATGACTACCTTCAGGGTTGAAAAAGTATTTACTGATATAGACATCCTGTAGATCTAAAGAATCTTTAATCGCATTGTCACTAACATCTATCACTGAAAGTTTTGCAATAACATGGTTAGGGTTTGATTTTCTATCGGCGCCACGACCAAGCACATATTTACCGCAAGGTGACGCAAACAAATTGCTGTGGCCCTTAAAAGAAAATCGGTTTTCAATTTCACAGGTGGTTGGGTTAATGACAACAACAGTGCCATAACCATTATTCAAGTTATAGACTTTCCCTGATACTTTAGAGAAGACAAGACCATGAGGAAAAGCGTTGTTAGGAATTGCGGCTTCCGCTTTATCATCTTCTTTATCAGGTTCACACAAGTTGACCGTTGTAACGACTGAAAGATAATTTTCAGTATCAGTAGGATTATTACCAATAACTGAAATTGTACCATCTTTTAAATTACTAATATAAGCCTGGCTGGGTGTGTTCGGATGTTCATCAGACGGATAAGAAAAACTTGCTTGATGATGGCCACGACCAACACAAATTGTTCTTAAAAATTTCGAATTAGCCGATGTCGTATCATCGATAACTGTGACTGAAGAACCTTTATCACCGCAATTGACTTGATCGTTTCCAGTGGCTTTGTCGCCATCATTCATGAACCAGTCACGCTTGCTGTTAGGATCTGAATAAATATGTGCAGCAAAAGCGTCAGCCGGAAAAGAAGGTTTAAACACAACCTTTTTAGTGTCAGGATCAAGCAGTATGACTTTATTTTCTTCCGTTAATCCGATAAAAACCGGTTTACGCTCTGCGGGTAAATCAGAAGCAGGAACGGTATCGATTGCTGTGGTTGTTGTTTCACCATTCTTGCGTTTTATAACCGTAATTGAGCCTGTTTTTCTATCACCTGAGTAATAAGCTATCGAAAAGTCGATTGATTGATGTGCAGTTGTCACGTAATAATTCCTGTTTTTGTAATGAATGTGTGTGATAAACCTTAGTATTCTAGCAAAATAATTTAATGATTTATGTAACTACTCAGCGTGTTCTAAATTTAAAACTTAGAATTGAGCGTTTGGTGCTATACCTGTCGTAGAAACCGTTGTCCACATGGATGCGGATTTCGAGCGCCCATGGATGGGTTCACAGCGTGTTTTGAAGACATGTATAGTACCAAATACGATTTGTGCATAATACGCTGAGTAGTTACTGATTTATAAGCATTAAATTGACACCCTAAACAATGCATATAATATCCGGATCAGCAATATTCTAAATATCACTCTCCACTTTTCTTAAACTTAGCCATGCGCTTACTTCTGGTTAAATCGCCAGATTTTAATTTTTCGATTGTTAGTTCTTCATAGTTTTGTTTTGTAATATGCAACCAATCATTGATCTCAAACAAGCTCGTCTCTCTTGGTTCAATCATTGGTATGGCAGCAAAAGACGCTGCATGTTCACCCATATCAATAATGCCAATTGCATTTTGTTTGAATTTCGCACTGATTTTTAAGCCCAGCAATTCACTACAAATATTTTGAGTAACGGCTTTAACCATACTTTCCACCATCAGCTCAGACGTGTTGACAGAATGTACCGCATCTTCCGTAATTTTGGGTAACGCAACACAATCACCGACTGCATATATATGCGAATCCAAGAACGTCCGCTGATACTCATCAACCACAACAAAGCCTTGCTCATCACAAAGCCCCTGAGTTTGGGTAACTACGTCTACACCTGTTCGCACGGGGAAATCGATAACAAACGGAGATTGAATTTTAATCTGCTCGCTAACGACGCCTCCCATTTCTACGGCTTCAATGGCAAGGTTTTCACCCTCCCAGGACAAATTTTTTGCGTTTTGAAATGATTTAATATCGCGATCCCGTAAAGCGGTCTGTAACCTCTCTATAGAATCCCCTACGCCATTCAGACCCAACTCACCAATAACTCGCTCGCTACTCAGCAACGAAATGTTAAACTTATCCCTTATGTTTCGTCTTTTTAAATCTGCATCAATGATGAAAACAGTTTCATAGGCATTAACGAGATGACTAGTGGCATCGGTTGCTAATATAACTATCTCACGCCCCTCATTTTTAATGAATTGAAAATAGTTTTCAACGGTCGATTTTGCATCTAAAAATGAGGAGGTAAAGGAACAATATGACGAACGCTCAGTTGCATGAACGGCATTTCTTGCGCCGGTTGCAATAATCAAGTAGTCATAACTGAGTGTCGATCCATCAAGTAAAGTAATAGAGTGCTGTTCGGCATCAAAGGCTTTTACCGCGACGGGTAAAAAGTTGATATTCTCTTGCGCTAGCTCCGGAGAAAGCGAAAAACAGATATCTTCTTCATCACGCCAGCCAATAGAAAACCAATTTAAAGACGGGGAATAACAAAAACAATCCGATTCATTAATTAATGTAATTGCATGCTCGTCACCCGCAGTCGCTCTAAGATCATGTGCAACAGAGACGCCGGCAACACCTGCTCCAATTATAACAATATGAGCCAACTTTCCACCTCTAATTTACTTGATACCCTCTCTTATCTAGCAAAAACAACTCCAGGGATCGTTTACGCCGCATACTAATTGAACGATAATCGTTATTCTGGCTTCTTTTTTTGCCTTTTATGTTTTGCTAATAATTTATGAATAACTCGGCTTGCTGCAAAAAAGCCAAATGTTCCGGTTACCAGGCTGCTCGCTCCGTAGCCAAAGTGACAATCTAAAGAAACCCCATGTATGCCGGGTTTCTCGTGACTTACACTACCATCCGGTTTTGGGTAGACCTGTTGTTGAGTAGAAAATACACACTCAATGGCAAAACGACGTTGAGGATTTTTACTAAAGCCATGTTCTTTTCTGAGTCTTTCCCTCACTCTTGCTGCCAATGGATCGTGGTGAGTTTTACTTAAATCAGCGACTGTTATTTTTGTGGGATCTGATAAACCACCCGCACCACCTGTTGTAATCACCGGTATTTTATTCCGTTTACAGTGATTGATGATTAACGCTTTAAACTTGATGCTATCAATAGCGTCAACGACATAATCATAACCACGGGAAAGAAAATCCTCATAGGTTTTGACTGTGATAAAATCATCAATGACTTCACAACTAATATTGGGATTGATTTCACGCAGTCGATCAGCCATCACCGCCACTTTTTGTTGTCCGACCGTTGAGGATAAAGTATGGATTTGCCGATTTATGTTACTCAGTGCAATATCATCATTATCAATTAATGTAATTTTTCCAACACCACTCCGTGCTAATGCCTCTGCTACCCATGATCCAACACCACCTATGCCAATAACGCATATATGAAATTTTTGTAAGTGTTTGGCATTTTCATTTCCGTACAGTCGAGTAATACCAGCAAAGCGTGCGGAATATTCTGAATCAGACATTTAAAACCTTATAAGTTGAGCCGTAAAAACGCGCATTATCCTAAAAAAAGACAAGGCTAGCTATCCTTTATAATCTGCGCTTGTATCTGTACTATACACATTCAACAAAACATTCAGGTAAATATAAACTCAATGCAACAAGAACATCCATTTGCACAATACATTCGAATTCTTGGTAAAGGAAAACGGGGTTCCCGCGGTTTAACCGAGCAAGAGGCCTATGATTCCATGTCTATGGTGCTGGCAAATGAAGTTGAAGCGTGTCAGCTTGGTGCCTACCTCATGTTACTCAGAGTAAAAGAAGAAACACCAGAAGAAGTTGCTGGATTTGTTCGCGCTGTTAAAACAACATTTTCGCTTCCGAAAAATGCACCTGACGTGATGCTTGATTGGTCCTCCTATGCGGGTAAACGTCGTCATCTCCCTTGGTTTTTGTTATCTGCCCTACTCTTGGCTGAAAACAATATTCCAGTTTTCATGCATGGTGCTGAAGGACATACCGCAGGAAGAATCTATACACGAGAAATATTGAAAGTGCTCGGGCAACCCGTCACCGAATCACTACAACAGGCTGCTGATGAAATTACAAAATCGAACTTTGCATATTTACCACTGGAATTTCTTTCTCCAAAAATGCACACCATTATTCAAATGCGTTCCTTGCTTGGCTTGCGTTCGCCAGTGCATACCATTGCTCGACTACTAAATCCTTTCAAAGCAGAATTTGAAATTCAGGGTATATTTCATCCAAGTTATCGGGACACCCACCAACATGCTGCAAAATTACTCAATCAACCACACATAGCGGTTTTGAAAGGTGAAGGTGGCGAAATTGAACGCAATCCTGATCAATTGTGCTTAGTGAAATATGTCGAAAATGGTGAATTATCGGAACAAGAATGGCCGGCACTTTTTAATGGGCCACGCCATTTAAAAGATGAATCCATGGACCCAAAACGTTTGATTGAAGTCTGGCAAGGTAACGACGCCGATGAATATGGAATTGCCAGTATTACCGGAACAGCAGCAATTGCGCTTAAATTATTAAAAAAAGCAAGCACCCAAGAAGAAGCTCAACAACTTGCTGAAGCCATGTGGGAGAGTAGAAACATCAACAAGTTTCAAGCTTAAATCTTTATTGTTTATTGGTTTTTCACTTATTAACATCATATTTAACTCAAATTATGAGCCGATTGTCTATTGATTGACTATTGATTGCCTATTATTTATTGTAACTTTATTGGACTTGTTATTTATCGATAGACAGTCGTCTATGCCATACATTGATCGAATCGCGTAGTCTCGCAAGACATAACATGTCACAATATTAGTTACTAAATTGATTTTAAATATTTTTAAGGATTCTGTCTGTCAATGAATTTGCTCGAAGATTTTATAAAAAAGGAATCATCCAGTGGCATTGTGCTCATTTTTGTCACTGTGCTTGCTCTTATTTTCGCCAACACTGGTTTATCAAGTTTTTATCAATGGTTTATTGATATCCCCGTCGAAGTCCGATTAGGTGCACTTGATATAAAAAAACCACTGCTATTGTGGATAAATGATGGCCTTATGGCGATCTTCTTCCTACTCATCGGTTTAGAAGTTAAACGGGAAATTATCGAAGGTCACTTATCATCGGTAAAACAAGCAATATTACCGGGCATTGCAGCAATTGGTGGTATTGTCGTTCCAGCTGCAATCTATTTGGCCTTTAATTATGATAATCCAGAAACTGCCGTTGGCTGGGCAATTCCGACTGCAACTGACATCGCTTTCGCACTGGGTGTGCTCGCACTGCTTGGAAAGCGTGTACCAGTTTCTTTAAAAATCTTCCTGATGGCGTTAGCAATTATTGATGATTTAGCAGCTATTATTGTCATTGCTCTGTTCTACACCACAGATCTTTCTGTACTCTCAATTTCTGTTGCATCTGCATCGTTGGCAACTTTGATTATTATGAATCGAATGCATGTTGCCAAAAAATCGGCTTATTTTGTGGTCGGCACCATTCTATGGGTTAGCGTATTAAAATCAGGTGTACATGCCACGCTTGCTGGGGTAGCACTCGCTTTCACCATTCCCTTTGTCGCAAAAAATGAAGAAGGAAAAGATTTTTACCCTGCTAATGAAATAGAACATGGTCTTCACTACTGGGTCGCATTTTTCATATTGCCGCTCTTTGCGTTTGTGAATGCTGGTGTAGATTTCACCAAAATATCGTTGGAACAAATGGCAGGCCCTGTACCCATGGGTATATTATTAGGCCTATTTATTGGTAAGCAACTGGGTGTTTTTGGTTTTAGTTGGCTTGCTATCAAATTAAAAATTGCCGAACTACCTGAAGACTCTAATTGGATAAGTTTCTACGGTGTATGTGTACTGACCGGTATTGGATTCACCATGAGTTTATTTATCGCTTCACTTGCTTTCAGTGATCCTGCGGCATTTTCGTATACCGATAAACTTGCAATATTACTAGCATCATTTATTTCTGCTGTTTTCGGTTATGTACTAATTAGAATGTCTGCGCGAAAAAAAATAACAAACGCATAAGCTAAAGCGCCGGGGGCTTATAAACCTCGGCGCTTTCCAGCCCCCTGAGTTACAAACAATTTTATTTCTCCAAAATAGAAAATTCTATCTATTTAATGCCAACTTGTGCGTTAGGCTTTAATGTCACTAGAGGTACACATCATTCATAACTGTATTTAGGGGACGCAGCACTACACTTACAAATTCCAGACTTTGTGATATATTAGTATTATCTAAAATAGAAAACACTTCATACCTTCGTTGTTCAATATAATTGTCAGGGAGGAAAAATGGATTCAATCAATCAATTCGTTTCGCAGCATAGTAAATCCATGTTGCCGTCAGCTGATCGTTTACAACACCTGGCCATTAGCGAAAGTGGATTTATCTTCGATCCTGTCTCCGGGCACAGTTTCTCTGTGAATGAAACCGGCATGCTCATTATTCGATTATTACAACAAGGCAAGGATTTGCCCGCCACCATCGCAGAGTTACAAAACAGTTACAGTGAACAAAGTGTCGTCATTGAAAGAGACCTGATGGAATTTATCAGCTTGTTGCGTGAACAGGTTGATTCCAGCTTATGAGTACTGCGATTAAATGTCGGGTTGCTATCACCGGCATGAATGCCAAACCAGACAACCCAGGCCCAGGCGTCGCGGTGGCACGCTGCTTAAAAGACTCGTCAGATTTTCAGGGCCAAATTATCGGCCTGGGTTACGACTCACTTGACCCTGGTTTGTACATGCAGGCGTTTATCGATGAAAGTTATTTGCTACCCTACCCTTCAGCCGGTGAAGATGCTTTATTAGCGCGTATCGAAGAGATTCATCAGGCGACGCCGATTGATATTTTGATACCTTGCCTGGATGCAGAACTCCCCAATTTCATTCGACTAGCCAGTAAATTAAAATCCCTCGGTATTAAAACTGTATTACCGAATGCAGAGCAGTTTCGTTTACGCAACAAAGATCGCTTACCGGAACTGGCAGAACATGCTGGCATTGAATGCCCAGATATCAAAAGCATTACCAATGTCAGCTTTTTTAACGATTGCCATGAAAAGGGCTGGGAATATCCGCTAGTTATCAAAGGCATTTTTTACGATGCTTATATTGTGCATCACAAGGATGAAGCCAGCAGTGCATTCCGCAAGGTTGCCACCCAATGGGGTTACCCGGTACTTGTGCAAAAAGTGGTGAAAGGTGAAGAATATAACCTAACCGCCATTGGTGACGGAAAGGGACAGTTGATTGCACCGGTAATGATGAAAAAAATGGCGTTGACCGACAAGGGCAAAGCCTGGGCGGGCGTCAGTATTTTTGATCAAAAACTATTGGATGCTGCTAAGCGTCTCGTTGCTGCAATTAATTGGACCGGTCCGTTGGAACTCGAAGTCATGAAAGATCGACAGGGTCGCTATCAGTTAATCGAAATCAATCCGCGTTTTCCAGCCTGGATTTATCTCTCAGAAGGTGTTCAGCGTAATTTGCCTTTTGCCTTATTACATCTTGCGCTGGACGAACAGATACCCTCCGATCCCGATTATCATTCCGGGATTTTATTTATACGTTATGCACAGGAAATAATTATCCCCATCTCTGAATTTGAAAACATTGTGATGAATGGCAGCGGTAGATCAACACCAGGAACTGAGCAATCATGAATGAAAAAACAGAATCAGCAACGACCGCGAAAAAACCCTGGGTTAAACCCACCCTGACCACACACAAGTCTGGTTTTATGAACAAGTTTGGCAATGTTAGTTCGCATAACCATATTGAAGAACTTGACGGTGTTGCCATTAGTTCATTAATCAAAAAATACGGTTCACCAGTATTTGTAATTTCAGAAAAACGTTTACGTCATAATTATCGTCGCTTGCATGATGCTTTTGCTGATCGTTACCCAAACGTACAAATGGCCTGGTCTTACAAAACAAATTATCTTGGCGCCGTGTGTAATACTTTCCATCAACAAGGATCATGGGCTGAAGTGGTTTCCGGTTTTGAATATGAAAAAGCTCGCAGCCTGGGTATACCCGGTCATCATATTCTTTTTAATGGCCCTCATAAAACACGCGTCGATATTGAACGATCGATCAATGAAGGCGCGCATTTGCATATTGATCATCTGGATGAGTTATATCTGATCGAAAAAGTCGCCCGTGAAAACAATTGTAAAGTTGACGTCACTATTCGATTGAATTTTGATACCGGATTTACCGAACCCTGGAGTCGTTTCGGTTTTAATGTTGAATCTGGCCAGGCTATGGATGCCGCAGGACGCATTGCATCAAGTGATTATCTTTGCCTCACCGGATTACACAGTCACATCGGCACCTTTGTGCTTGAGCATCGTGCTTATACCAAACAAGCGAAAATCATGTGCGACTTTATGAACAAAGTTGAAAAAGAAACCAACTGCCAGATCAACAGCATCGACATTGGTGGTGGCTTTGCATCCAAGAATGCCTTACAAGGTATTTATTTACCCCCTGAGCAGGTTGTACCCAGTTACGAACAATATGCCGAAGCTGTGTGCGATGTGATTCTCGAAGCCACTCATCATCGGCAACAACAATCACGTCAACGACCATTACTCATTCTGGAAACCGGACGTGCACTAGTTGATGATGCTGAGGTTTTATTGGCGAGTGTTTATGCCAACAAACGATTGCCCGATGGTCGACGTGCTGTCATCCTGGATGCCGGTGTAAATGCCTTGTTTACCGCCTTCTGGTATAATCACCAAATCACGCCAACCCGTTTATTGGATGGCGTTGTGGAAGAAACAGTTATTTATGGACCGTTATGCATGAATATCGATGTGGTGCGTGCCAGTATCATGTTGCCACCTGTTGAAGTGGATGATGTTATGGTTATATCGCCAGTAGGTGCTTATAACAATACTCAATGGTTGCAGTTTATTGAATATCGGCCACCTGTGGTTTACATCGACGTTGATGGCAATATCAGTATTGTACGCCGAAAGGAATCGCTGACTGACATTACCAGTCTTGAAGATATTCCTGAACATCTGAAACTCGATAATCCTTAAGCTCATGCTTGCACAGTTAAAATATTCAGCCTTCGAAATATTTCGTGCCTATGCACAAATTCTTTTTTTGGGCCAACCGTGGGCCGGTGTGTTTTGTGTTGTTGCAACCTTTTGGTATCCTAACATTGGCATTGCCGGATTACTATCTGCCGCTTTTGCCATTATCGCTTCTCGCGTTTTACGCATGCCACATGAAGGGTGTGGATTACATATTCTCAATGCCTTACTGGTTGGTTTGTCCCTCGGAGCATTTTATCAACTCGATACCCAGCTAGTTTTTATTATTCTTATTTCCAGTTTATTAACCTTGTTTCTAACAACAACTCTGATCGATATTTTCTGGCGACTGGGCAAAGTCCCCATACTCAGCCTGCCGTTCATTCTTGTTGCATTTACCACGGCATTTGCGACCAAAAGTTATATCGAACTTACTCCGTACCTGCAATTAAAACAGGCTATACCTGACATTAGCTACCACTGGCTGGATACTTTTTTTAGCTCGCTTGGTGCGATCTTTTTTATTCCTCACCCACTGGCCGGTTTATTAAATCTTGATTCGTTCACGCTACCTTGCTTTATTATGTGTTAGTGGTTATTTTGTGGGATTAGGTTTTTTCACTTATCTTGCGGGGGAACATATTGCAGACACCATTCAATGGAACGGTTTCAATTTTTCATTAACCGCCATGGCTTTGGGTGGTTTTTTCACAGTACCATCAATTAGTAGTTTTGCCATCGCAATGTTAGGCGCAGCCATCGCTGCGTTACTAACAACAACGTTACAAAATTTCCTCTTTTTATTTGGATTGCCAGTTATGGCCACACCATTTCTAGCAACCACACTAATTATTCTTTATGCATTATCAAAACGTCAAGCCATCGCTTTACCACATCTAATTCTTGATGACCCGGTATCGCCAGAAGAAAACTATGAGCGAGCACGTATCAACCGAGTACGGGTGGGTGAAAGAAACAGTGTGCCGGTAAACACACCTTTTTATGGCGAATGGCAAATCTATCAAGGATTCAATGATCGATATACCCACATTCCTCCCTGGCAACACGCTTTAGATTTTTTCAAAATCCAGGACGGTAAAAGTTTTAGTGGTGAAGGTTTATCTATTGATGATTATTATTGTTATGGCCTGCCAGTTGTCTCGCCTGTATACGGAACGGTGATAAGGACTCAACAAAATCTACCCGACAATACACCCGGTGAAGTAGACACTAAAAATAACTGGGGTAATTTTGTTTTAATTCGTATGGTTAATGGCTTGTATTTGCTGCTGGCACATTTGAAACCACATAGCATCAGCGTTACCGAAGGTATCAATGTAAAACCTGGTGATTCCCTGGCACAGTGCGGTAATTCTGGACGCTCACCCCAGCCACATTTACACATGCAAGTACAAACCTTACCCGTGCTGGGCGCGCAGACTTATTCTTTCCATCTCATCAGTGTTATTGTTGAGGATGCACAAGCAAACAAAACTTTCCAACTTGTCGCCCGCCCTACCACCGGTCAGGGAACACACGCAGCACTTGCCGATGAAGCACTGAAAAACAGTCTGCAATTCCCGGTTGGGCGCATTTTTAATTTTACATTTCAAGAGACAGGTAAAACAGACAACCGGCAGTTA
>CALZJE010000055.1 GCA_945787715.1 uncultured Ectothiorhodospiraceae bacterium
CATAACTTAAATTTGCTTCAGAAAAGTCACAGGCTGAGAGTTGACAGTCAATAAACGAACAGGTGATTAATTGTGCTTGTTTTAATTTCGTTGCCTTCAATTGACACTTGATAAACAAGGCACCGTCAAATTTGGCATTGGACAAATCGAAATTGGATAAATCCAAATCCATAAGTGTTGCGCCAGCCATCGAAATCCCTTTTTTTGCGTTTTCTTGTACATTGCTGGCTGAAAGCGGCTTTCCCGCATTAATAAAATGTTTGTTATTTGTTTCAGTGCTATTCACGATTAAAACCTATGATTCAAGCTTGGTGGCGGTTAAATTTGCTGTATCGGTTTTCAAGCCATCCACAACGGCGTTTAAAAATTCCACTTCATAACAATTTGATCCCCGAATATCAGCTTGATGTAAGTTTGCACGTTCTACTGTTGCTTGCATCAAATTGGCTTTAATAACTTTCGCGTTAGTCAGATTGGCTTTAATGAATCGAGCCTGTTTCAGGTTGGTAGCGCTGAGATTTGCCGTTTGTAAATTAGCACGATCAAAATTGGAGCCAGGCATATCAGCGTAGCTTAGGTCAGCTCCCTGGAAATTTGATGATGAAAATATCGGTGAATTACCACTGGCTTGTGAAAAGTTGGCACCTGAAAAGTTGGCGCTTAAACTCGCCCTTAATCCGCTGATGTCAGCTTTAAAAAAATTGCTCTCTGTTGCGTTGACCCGTTCAAAGGTTGCATTTTCCAGTTTTGCTAAGGAAAAATTTGAATGACAAAGTTCGGCCGATTCAAAATCAGCCCCGGGTAACTGAGCTTGTTGAAAACTGGCGTTATTTAATTTAGCACGAATAAATATAGCGTCTTTACCGCATATGTCTTGCCACTGGGAACTTTCTGCTTCTATACTTTCAAAAACCGAGTTGTTCACTGAAATATTGACACAATTTGCTTCACTGAAATTTGCCGCCTTGGCATCGACAAAATTCAATTTTGCGTCAGTAAGGTTTGCCTGAGTGAAATTAGCTTGCGATAAATTAGCATAGTCAAAAATTGCATTCACCAAGTTTGCTTGGCTGAAATTTGCACCAGTTAAAATAGCGGAAGAAAAATCACAAGAATGTAAATCCATCCCAGAAAAATCTTCCCCGCTCAAGTCTTGTCCCACAAATGATTCACCTGTTGATACTTGGCGTTTAATACTTGAGGATTGAACATCATCCCCAGATTTTTCTGCAACAGCAGTTTCTTTCGTAGCATCGAGTTTTATTCCCAACTGCTCCTTAATTTTATTAAACTCGGGTTCGGCATGTTCCAGAAAAGGTTGTAAATTTTCAGGATCAATACCCATCTTAGGTAAGGCGGCAGCAAGTATAGTCCAGATTTTATTTGCCTCTGTATTGGCAGCGATTTCATCGCCATTAACGCCCAATTCGTTTAAGAATCGAATTTGCTCTTGCTTTGCGGAAGGACTCATTTCTGGCAGGTTATCCACATCTACTTCCAGATGAGATAGCGCTTCTTTCAGTTGCTGTTCGGACCCTGTTTGTTCTGCATTATCACCCGGTGTCGGTTTTTTAATATTTATATTGGCTAATATTTTGTCTTGGTTTTTTTGAATTTCTGCCTGAACATCAGTGGGTAGAGTGGTTATATCAATTCCGGCTTGTTTAGTAGCTACATCCACTTTCACCTGTATTTCTGCCATTGTTTGTTCTTTTTCACTGGCGTCGGCAACTGAACTTTCTATGCCAGCGGCACCAGCCACTTTGATCTTGGGTGGGTTTATCTTTTTACTGCCTGTTTCGGTTGCTGTCGGCGTTTCAGGCGCGGCAAACTCGGCATCTTCCGCAGCTTCAGCTTGTTTGAATCGTTCATAACAGGTTTCAATACGGGTAGGATTATCGTATAGCGACTCCTGCATGAGAAATATGTGTTTTACTTCGTCGAAGTCTTCGTCGATGATATCCATCCAGCCGCGCCAAGTTAACACTAATTTTTCCGTTTCCATATCTACCCATAGGGTATCTAGCTTCAAAATAATCTCTTCGAAAATTCGTTTGCCGGTTTGAGGGTTTTGTTTGCGGGAAAAACAGCGTGCACGAATGCCCGGCAATTGGGTTTCAAAAAGGCGAAATTTAGGGTGAAGATTTTCAAACACGAGTTTTTCATCACCTTTTAGATAACCTTTTAATTGTTGATCCGGTGGAGCTGCATTAAAGTGTGTCCAATCGAAATCTTCAGGAAACCAGGGCCAACGTGTTCGTAAATAATTTTTTCCATAAGTTCCCAGTTTTTTTTGACGCAGCCCCCAGGTGCTATGTAGTGGGCCAAATCCTGCGGGTGCGGTTTTTACAAAAGGCGATGTTACAGGATCATTGGGATCTTGAATATTAGGAACGGGCAATACATTGTTTGCAATACTGACATCTGTTTTAACCGCGCCTCGGCCAACAGGATTTAAATCAAAATCAACACCACCAAAACTTCGCTCATATCTCAAGTCCATTTTCTGAAACAATTTTGGCTCTGTGGTTGTTGGTGAAATATGAACATTCTTCCAATGACGACTACCAAAAACATTCAAAGTTTTTTTAAATTGTCCAATCTGTAGGGAAACGGGGCAAGCAGCTATTTGTTTTCCACCCGGTGTATGGCATTTTCCGGTTAACAAAATATCCGTGTGTGGTTTAAAAAAGGAAAAATCCGATGCGTAATACAAACTACCGGTTTGTTCCTCATCGTCAGGATAATATTCGTCAGCCGCTGCGGGCAATTGATCATCAGCGAGCTTTGCAATGGATTTATGGGAAATATCAAACGTGGCTTTAACCAGCACAGTCAAGGAGTGGGCAGGGAAATTAATTTGTCCGGCAAAGGGTACAAGTTGTAATTCGCAGTCATTCACAATTTTCATTAGGCGAGAACTTTTAGGTTGCCAGCGTTAAATGTTTTGCTTTTAATGATGACATCTTTTGCGCCATCCCCCGCTTGCAAATAAATATTCTCTTTACTATTTAACTGAATTTCTCCACCACTGCTTTTTTTATTGCTAATAAAAATATTTCCATCACGAGCATCATCAATTGCGATATAACTATTTTGATCCTCTCTTCCAATTTTAACCATTCCTTTTTTAACGGTGAGGTTTAGCTCATTATCATCATTTTTATGTAATACTTTGATGGGCTTTTCCTCTGAATAAACATTAATGCCGTCTGTTTTATTCAGTTCAATTTTTAACGCCTCCTTATCTTTTTCATGCTCTATCGGTTCAATCGCAGCATCACGATTATTCGCCCACCACTCATACCCAGCGGCGAGTAGCGTCGCTAATAAAGCAACACTGGCACCGGTTCCTACACCAATAGCCGCTTTATTGTTATCTGTTTTAGAGAGTGCAAACGCACCAGCGGCTAATCCGGATGAAACAGCCGCCCCAACTAGGATACCAACATCCCATTTTGATGCGGTGCCATATGCTTCATACCATGTGTTATGAGTGCCGGTGGCCTTGGCTTTAAATTGATTGCCCATGGATAATGAAATTTTATCAGCATCAGCATACATGATCGATCGTTCATTTGTTGTATCTTTACAATTCGCAACAAAACAAAGTTCATCACCCGCGCCAATGATCACATCTTCTTTGGCAACATTGAGGATGTCTGAATTTGTCGCGTTGATCCATGAATTGCTTGTCCATGCATTGGTATAGCCAACGGTATATGTGTAGTTGCCCCCTACCCCGACACTGTAGTTCAATCCTGCATTTAAAGAGCCAAAGATACCACCACTTATATCTAGTTTTGCGCCACCAAAAAGGGAAAATTCAGTACCTGCAGAAATTGAATAGGCATTACCGGAACTTATGCTGGTGTTCGATCCTCGAACTGATGTTTCTATATCACCGTCAGAAATCAATAATATTCCTTCATCGTTACTTCCGTCAGGTGTATGGCCGATTTCAATTTTGGAATCACCGACAGGGCTTGCTAATAATATTTGTTCAGCGCTGTCGGTCGCATCGAGAATAATTTTGTTTCCAAAATCATCTTGTGTAATATTTTTTTCAGTGTTTTCTTGCGGTGCTTCAGGTGGCATATTATCAAAGTTATAAACGCGACCAGTGACAATCGGACGATCAGGATCACCATTAACAAAACTCACAATAACTTCATTGCCAACATGGGGTAATGCGACACTTCCCCAACCACTTCCTGCCCAATTTTGTGAGACACGAAGCCAGCAGGAACTGCTTTCGTTCGATTCTTCCGCTCGGTCCCAGTGGAATTTTACTTTCACTCGACCGTAACCGTCGGTATAAACTTCTTCATCCACCGGTCCCACCACTATAGCGGTTTGGGGACCATAAACACGTGGTTTGGTCATTTCATTGTAGGAAAAATATATTTTGTCCGCCGGAATAGCGCTGAAAGAATTGGAATAAATGATGGATTCGGAACCGTCGGTGAAGTAACTGGTTTCAGTAATTGAAAAATTTAAACGGATTACAGCATAATGTTTCTCAGCGTCGTTTTCGTCTAATCTTTCCGAATCGAAAGTATGACTACTAAAACTAAATTTGCAGCCTGGGAAAAAGTGCCGGTAGTTACTGGATGCTTGAATAACGGCATATTTTAATTCCTGTTCCTCTATTCGTCGATCAGTGTAAGTTTCCCCATCCGTTGTATTGGAAAATCCTCCAGGGTAGTGGAATAGTTCATTGTCAGTTACACCAGGTTGGTCAACCGTTGTTGATGAACTCCTTGTGAGGTTTTGGCCGGGGGATTCAAAATTAAAGTCGGATTGTGTATAGGTACCACTAAAAAATTCCGAATCGTGCATCCAATCTTTAATGTGTCCCGTGATCTCTTCACTGTAGGATTGAATAACTTGTGAATTGCAAGGATAAATGCCGGATTCTGCACCCGTTGAGTCATACGATGTGGTATTCATGCTATAGCCGTTATTATTATCGGCAAGAACAAGTTTATGCTCGCCTTTTTTTTGTTCAAAATAATAGAACAGCCCATGTTCATGCATCAAACGCGTGACAAATGCAAGGGAAGACTCCTGATACTGTACTGCATATGTTAATACGGAATAGTTGGTTCGGGTGATATTTTTTCTAAATACTATATTATTTTCGGTGAAAATTTCTTCAATAATTTGAACAACTGTTTTGTTCGGAAAAATTTGAAAATTTCGGTTTTTCCCTAAAAACCAGGATTTTGGTACGACTTGCAATTGGTAGCTTCGATATTCGATGGATTTTAATGCTCCACCGGAAAAACGACTGACATAGCCATTGAAATATCTTCTACTACCATCGGATAAGGTCAACCAAAAATCAATAGAGCTTCCCAGGATTTCCTTAGCGGTAATATCCATTCGGCTTGAAGCAACATCAAGTGTGTAAACAAAAGAATCAGAAATTGACTCTTGAGCAGAGATACCTAACAATAATATAACGTCTTTTCCAAGAAGTGTCTCAATCCCAATGCTTCTTTCGTCTTGTGTTCGTGGCATTTATAAATTCCCTTTGTATTAAGAGTTATTGTATGGTTATTAACCAAGGGTGATTATTTATACTTCAGAGTCATGCTAAGGATTGGGTGTGTTTGAAATTCACACGAAAGAACCTGGAAACATTTCATCTGCTTAGGGAGTATAAAACAAACAAGGTATATTATTCTAATTGTAAAATCTTGTATCTATTTTATTATATTCTTTGAATAATTTTTCGACGAATGAACAATTGTTTTTTTTGAAGATAGAAAATTCAGAAAAAATAGTAGTGCTTGATGTTGTTAAGGCTAAAGACATGAATAAAAATTACTTCGAAAAGAGAGTTCAAGAATTACGTACTACAATGGCAATTAACACGGACCCAATTCCGCGGTGCTTAAGTTGTGCTAAAAGAGCCTAGCACAACTCAATCCCCGCTACACCGGTCCGGTTATTGCTGGCGTTATGTGAAATCGTATCCAAATGTTATTGATCTTTTAGAAGAAAATGGAAAATAAAATGAAACAATTTGTTATGACAATAATTCTACTTTCGATTCTCGGGTGTATACCTGAATCTGAAAAAGAAAGCGATGATAGCATCGCGTCTCAAGTTCGAGGACTATGGAAGTCTTCCTGTATCAATATCGAATCTAGTAAGTATGTAAAATATGCAATAGACGTTGATGAAGACTTAACCACTTATACTGAATACTATAATGATGACACTTGCACTGAAATTAACTCACAAACAGATGCTAGGATTTATGAGTATACTTTGGGTGACTCAACATTATCTGAGGGAGGTTTAGAGGCCGTCGATATTGATATGACATTGCAAAACGTAGAAGATGTAGATCTTGATAAATTTGCCAGTACTACTATTCTTGGTATTTACAGAATTGATGACGACATTTTATACATGGGCATTAACACTAGAGTTTCGACAAGAACATTAAGTTTAAATTTTGATATCAGTTATACTAAAGAAAATTAAGACCCTGTAATTAATTCTGTGTAACTGCCGGTGTTAAATAAAATCTTTTAAGCGATCTTCGAATTCAATCATAAACCGATTCAAGGCAGATTTCCAATTTGGTTCTGCGGCAAATAACTACGGGTTTGCTCTGGCAGTAACAATCCAAAATTGATGCTCTTTTTCGTCAACTTCATTGAAGTTTATACCTTTCGGATACTTCCTTCTGATAATACCATTTGTGTTTTCTATTGTCCCCCTTTCCCAGGATGAATAAAGGTGACAAAAATAGTAATCACATTCCTGCTTTTCTGCAATTTCTTCCCAATCGCGGAACTCAAATCCGTTATCACTGTAATGGTCAACATCTCCAACAACGCCTTGTTGATTGTACTTGTCTTGTGATCAGGAATCAGCGCTGACCATGTGTGTAGCGCCTTACGATCAACCACCGTTAATGCATCTCCTTTATGACCACGACTTATTATTGTATCTATTTCAAGGTCTCCTACTCGCGCTCTTTTGTTAACTTCTTCTGGCCGTTCCTTGATAGAAACCCTATTATCATTGGCTTTCCGCTCTATGCACTTCTTACCTTTCCTTTTCTTACCAGCCTTATGCCTTGGTAATTCTTTGGCGAGATTTTCTCATCCTTCAAACGGGTGGTGTATGAAATTATAGATCGCCGTTGTTGATATATTTACACCAAAATGTTTTTCTAATAACTGGGATATTTGCTCGGGAACACTACCACATTTAAGTGTATAAATAACAAACTCTTCGACCTCCCCCACAATTACGCGTGCTTTTCTCGGAAACGATTTCCTAACGTCACAGAGAAACTGCGCGACATCTGGATCATAGGTATTATCGAGACTATTTCTCCTTATTTCTTTGCTGATTGTTGATTCTGAAAAACCGATCTTTTCGGCTATCTCATATTGTTCAAAATTCTTTTCCAAATGCCATGAAATCTGATATCTTTCTCCTAAGGTCAACTGTCTTCTGGTCATTATATGACTCCTTGAATGTGTGGTGCTTTGAAGGATAAGGCAGTTGACCTATCTTCTTCAAATCTAATTTTAGATTTACTTTAGATCTGAAACTCAGGTCGCGCTCTTCTTCTTACCCGATTAACTGTTGACATCAAACTACCCTTCAATCAATATCTATCTATGAATACAAATCTTACGCAGCAGATAGCTCGAATTATTATCATTCCATAGGAATGGTGGGATTTTTGATGCGTTTATAATTTGTCAAACCCGCCCAAGAGGCGGGTTTTGTATTTCTGCCTCATGGGTTTAATCTAAACTAAAGGAGGTGGTATGAAGAAAATAGTAGTGCTCGGTAAACCCGGTAGTGGTAAATCTACTTTAAGTAAAAGTCTAGCATCAGCTACGAAAATTCAATTGTATGCATTAGATTCAATTGAATTTAAAAAAAATGGAGATAGGGTAGATCGTGTGACATACGATAAGGAGCATGAAAAGATACTATCCTACGGTAGCTGGATTATTGACGGCTTTGGACCTATTGAGTCCTTTAACAGGCGATTGGAAGCAGCTGATACATTGATCTATATCGAATTGCCTTATATTATCAGTTATTGGTTGGTGACAAAACGATTTTTAAAAGGGTTAATTGTCAAGCCGGAGGGCTGGCCTGATGGTAGCTCAATTTTAAAAGGAACTTTAGAAAGCTATAAAGTGCTAAGGCTTTGCCCAAAATTTTGGAATAATAGTTTTATGCAAAAATTAGAAAATATATCGACTAACAAATCTTTGTATGTAATTAGGTCGGTTTCTGAATTAAATAGTTTTATTGATAAAAATGTGAAATAAAAATCATATAACAAAACGCTCAAGAAGGACTTAAGTAAGCTGTCTTCTTTTTTGCAAAGAGCTGCAAAAAACAGCCATCTCACCCAAGCCCCTTAGCGTGGTGTTATAACTCACCAAATAGTCCGTACTAAACTGGATTTTATTAAATTATTATCTGCTGTAATTAATTCAACATTTTCTATAATTGAAGTCGCCACAATTAATCGATCCGCTGGATCTTTATTTATTTCTTTCCCTAAATTCACAGATAGATCAGCAATTTTTGGAGTAATCGATTTATGAATATAATTTCTTGAATCGATGATTGCGTTAATAAGATTAGTTGGTGTCTCATCAACTTGTAATTTACCTCTCTTAATTAACATTGATATTTCCCAAATAGAAATATCGCAAAATATAAGCCCCTCTTCTTCATGTTTGCTAATAGCAGCCTTAGCCTTTCTAGATAAATCTTTTGGTGATAATGCATCCCAAATAATTGAGCATGTATCCATAACAATCATTTCATTGCTTTCCAATCACTACTACTACTTGAAATCACATCACCAATAACTGCCGTTTTTGAGAGAGCATTCAATGTATGCTTAGCCTTTTCCCGTTTATCCATAGGTGGTAGAATTGTAGCCAATACTTCACCATGGGAAGTAATTATAAGCTCTTCACCATCATGAGCTTTTTTTAAATAACTCAATAAGTTAGCTCTAAGATCACTAATATTTACATTTTGCATATTATTCTCGCCTATTACTGTACAACTATATCGTACAATATAGCATAAATATTGAGTAAAGGTGATAATAACAATACAATGAATTTGATCTTTTACAGCGCTGGTTGGTTTGTGTAAAAATGAAGCAGAACGGAATATGAACAAACCAACCAGCGCTGCAAAAGGCAACTTATTGCGGCGTTCAAGCTGTAGAAAAACCTCCAATTAGGATGCGATGAAAACACAAAGCGTTATAAACAATTATAAATATTAAATCTACGCAAAGATCATGATTTTCATAAAAGCTATGTAGACTACTTTGTGTGAAGCAATCGTTGTATTAATATAAAGACTTAAACTTTTACACTTTTTTTAAATCTGTACAAAAACAACTGATTTCGGGATTTTTTTATAGCCTCGTTATACGATAAAGGAGATACACTTTGAATCCTCTAGAAATGAGCGGTCTTGAGCTACTTCAAGCAATGTCGGAAGGAAAAATAGCTCACCCTTCTATAGCGGATACGATGCCTATGCGTGTTTCAGAGCTGTCAAAGGGAAATATCAAATTTATTGTCAAGGCAAATGATCGACATATTAACCCGCTTGGTGGGGTACATGGTGGCTTTGCGTGTACAGTGCTTGATTCAGCTACAGGCTGTGCCGTACACACAATGCTTGATGCTGGAGTTGGCTATGGCACAGTAGATCTTAACGTGAAAATGCTTCGTCCAATTCCACTAGGGGTGGAGCTTATAGCTGAAGGGCGAGTACTAAATATTTCCAAGAATATTGGAGTGTCTGAGGGAGCAATCAAAGATAATGAAGGAAAACTGTATGCACATGCCACAGCTACATGCAGTATATTCAGACCAAAAAATGCATAAAAATGAATACTGGGATCTTGGGACCCGTTTGTTCACACTGTTAGACCACTATAATTTTGGATTACGAAGATTTAAAAATATAGATTATCAGACTTATATTTCTACTATTTCAAACTGATGGTTATACTCCATCATAACCCTCGATGATTACGATGTCGGCTGTTGCTGCTGGTAACCGAAGTTTGATTGCTTGTTGGTATTCAGGTGAGTTATAACAATCAAGGGCGGCTTGGTAAGATGGGAACTCGACTACGGAGTTGCGTGCTCTGTTGGTTCCTTCTGGTATTTCGAAACGACCTGCTCGGATTAGGAATTGCGCATCATATTTTTTAAGTGCTTTTACGGCGGCCTCGGCATATGTCTTAAACTGCTCTTGTTTATTAACATCGATACGAATAATCCAGTATCCCTTTAGCATTGCTTTCTCCTTCAATGAACTGGCGAATATAATCCGGAGTCGCGGCTTCTGGCTCCATGGGCCTGCATACTTTGCACGGTCGGTAGCCATGTGCGGCTGTAATGTAGTGAGCAAGTACCTCAATCAGATACGATGTTCTACCGAAAATTTGTCAAATATATTTGTACCCAAGCTTGACTCTCCCCCCACAGGAGGCCTCACCTTAGTGACGTGCTGACGTGGCGCTTAAATAATTAGAGTAGGAGATTAAACTATGAAAAGTCTGTTTCCGGATATTTGTTCCGATGCCTTACAGGAGTCGAAAGATTTCTATGTGTCTCTTCTAGGGTTTTCAATCGTTTTTGAGATTGACTGGTATATCCAGCTTCAGTCACCCCATGATGAAAACCTGCAAATAGCCTTTGTCAAACGCGATCACCCCAGTGTGCCCGAACGGTTTCGCCATACGCCGCAAGGTGTCGTTGTAACTGTGGAGCTGGAGCAGATTGAGCCGTATTATAAAAAGGCGCAGGAACTTGGTCTGGATATTATTCAGGAACTCCGCGACGAAGTATGGGGGCAACGTCATTTTATGACTGTCGACCCAAATGGATTGCTGGTTGACATGGTGCAGATGATTTCTCCAACGCCTGAATTTATGAAAGAATATGGGCTGATACAGTAAGGCTTTAGGAAAGGCGCATTTCTCACCGCAGTCGATTTGAGAAATGCCCTTTGATCAATTTAACCCAACCGTAGGTATATACCACTGAAACAGGATTTAATGCCAATAGGCCGCTTCTCCAAAAGTTGTCGACTCAGCATCAAGGCGCTTCGGCACTATGACGAACAAGAGCTGCTAAAACCCGCCTACGTTGATCCGGAGACAGGTTTTCGTTACTACGCAAGGAACCAAGCACGCGACGCCGTAATGATTGGCATGCTCCGTTCCTTGGGTATTCCGGTTGCCACGATTGGTACGCTACTGCAGTCAAAAGGTGAACAACTGCGTGATCTCCTGGCCCATGAGCGGGACCGAATCGCCAGCGAGCTTGCCAAAAGGCAACAGGCCCTGCACTCAATAGAAAGAATCGCCCGGGAAGGCGACCTAACGCCCTATGATATTGCGATTCGAGACGAGCCTGCCTACACAGTCGTGAAAAAATCGTGTACGACGACCAGCGAACGCATGATTGGAGACGGTGCTGCATTAATCTACGCTGTTATCGGCGAACTTCAAGTGGCCGGCCTACCCCTGCTTGACCCCGTTATGTGTATCAACGAAGATCCTGATGGGGAAGACCGCATTGTCGTACACGCATGCGTGGGAATAGGAGCCCCCTATCGGGGTTGCAACCAGGCTGAGATTGTCGAAATACCGGGCGGTCCCGTTGTGTGGTTGACTCATCATGGCGCCTACGAAGAATTGGGGCTTGCCTATCATGCACTTTTTGCATGGGCCCAGGAACACGGACACGAACAAGCTGCCGCCATGCGTGAGATATATCGAAATGATCCGGCTGAGGTCTCCGTGGACGAGCTGATTACTGAGGTCATTCTCCCCATTCAGCTTCAATAGGCGTAACCTGGATGCAGCGTCAAGATGATGTATGCTAGGGTTCACAAGCTCACGCATCGCCCTGTCCGTGCGACCACCTGGTAATTTGCTCTTGTTCAGCACTCGTTCTTTCACCAAGAAACAAGACGAGCAAACAATAGTAAACAAAAAATAGTAAACAAGACGACCACTAATAATAGTCCAATAATTCTTTATGATAGCGTACTGTTCGTTGCCACACTAGCTTAATATTGAGGTGGGGTGTCCGGGTAGTTCGTTAACATTCTCCTACGCATTATAAGCACCATAAGTGCATCAATTTATAGGTTCATATTAGTGAAGCAAATCATAATCAAGTTTTAAAAATTTGAGGGGCATGTCATTTGTTTCACAATATAATTTGCTAGAAGTTTTTAATCTATACCACGTCCGGGTACTGGAAACTTAGCTGAATTGCCTCGCTTGTAGTGGAATCCATATTCATGAATATCATAGGTGTACTATGAACAATACAAATCCATTCCGTGAATTTCGCTATCCAGCAGAAATTATTACCCATACCATCTGACTTTACCACCGTTTTTCGCTCAGTTTCCACGATATTGAGGAACTTATAGCAGTACGCGGTGTTACCGAAATAAAGTTCCTGACCTGCGCTATTGCATTTTTATAAAAAAGCAAAATAAATAATACAATTACGCAGGCCAGGCTACTTTCCATAAGGGCTACCCTCTTATTCTTTGCTAAAACCGCAATATCTTTAAAGCCGGTAACGCCTATATGTGTCTTTAGCATTCCTTAATGTATTCCATAGAAATATTCTGAAATCGAATATCTTTTTCCTGTACCAGAGCAATGTTAACAACCTCATTGCTAACATCAGGACCAATCGTGTTCCAACATGTGCTTGCACGTTGAATCGCTAACAACATTCCAGGGTCTTCTTCATCCGCAAGATTCATTTGATACGACTTTAACGAATCACAATAAAAGCTATTGCAGATGTCTGAACGCAGTTCTTTGGGTAATGCGCAACCTGTTTTAGTCTGGTTAATACAGGCACCATCGATTGTTTCTGAACTAATGTTGGATAAATAAAGATCCAGTATATCCGTTGCCGTTAAACTTGGATCAATATCCAGGTTACGCTTGATGGTAATAGCCGAAAGGTAAGCATGCTCCCTGCCTGAAGTACAGCAACCACCTTTGCACATACCACAGATCCTGTCACTAATCGTGAGCAATACAGGGTTTTCCATAAATCTTTGTTCGACTTCCAGCAGTTTTTCGTGAATATCGTGATGTTGATCAAATTCAACTTTAGAGCTATCAGTATACTCCATTGCCTGGTTAATAATGCTCTTTAAATGTTCAGTGTAATTTTTTACTCGTTCTTTTGAGAGAGAGACAAGTCTAGATAGGCCTGTAGGTATCACCAATACATGGGTATTGTTTTCTGAAAGCTCAGAATTCTTATCCAGGATGAATTGTAGAATTGTCTGATTTTCCTGGCCTTCTCTTGCCCAGGCTTCTTCAATATATATTTTTTTTGCGGCCTCTTTTTCACGACGCTCATTGTAAATTTCCCTTTGAAATTGAAGATGAGACTTAAACAACGAAGGAATCATAGAGGACTTTTGACTCATAATTCTACGACAATCAAAGGATTGACAAACTAGATATCCCAGGACTTGTAGCTGCAAGGACTCCGGATAGGTAATTGCAGCGCCACAGACTTCACATTTAAGGTCATTGGAATATGGTGCAGTTATATGTCCATTCATCATATCAGTATTTCTAGCGCGCATAGTTTAGCTAAAATAGTTCAGCCAAAAGCGGACTTTTATTCTGCTGTACCAAATCTCTTGGCGGGCCGTAGCTTTGCATTTGCAGTCTCTACTTCCCGGCTTCTAGTTGGCGCAGATGTTACTAAGGAATCAATGAGTTCTTTCGCGACGAGTTCAACTCTCTCAACAGCTAATTCAAATGCAGTTTCATTTGTTTTTGAAGGATGTGTGAAACCGCTCAGTTTACGCACAAACTGAATAGCAGAAGCACGAATTTCCTCATCAGTTGCAGGCGGATTAAAGTTAAATAACGTTTTAATATTTCGACACACTTCTAATTACCTCTAAGCGGTGGTTTGCTTGGTGAAAACTTTCTAATCACCAAAATTATATCATCCATTAATGTTCATAAACTATGAGAGCTAAACTATAGCTTACTACTTTAGGCCGAGGTCAGGTAGGTAAAATGTTTAGTGGCTAAAATTGAGTTAGACATAGATTCATAATAACGTTTTAGCTTTTGTTATACTATTCAACAATTATGACGACATTCCCAACTTTTTGTCCTTTTTCAACATACCTATATGCCTCAACAATTTGTTCTAGCGGATAGCTTTTATCTATCACTGCTTTGAATTTCCCTTGTTCTATCAAACTTTTTATTAAAAGTAGACTTTTATTGATATCCGTAGGAATGGGAGATACGGTTTTTCTATTTCCAATCAGCGGTTTTATAATCGGTGTTACAATGGGTAGAAAAATATTTTGAGACATGTAACCTAAGTCTGATGAAATATATATACCTCCAGGTTGTAGTAGATGTTTGCATTTGAAGAATGAACTTTTACCAACAGCATCAAAAATATAGTGATAACATTTATAATCGTTGATAAAGTCTTCTTTGGTATAATCGATTACTCGATCTGCTCCTAATGATTTTACTAATTCAATATTTCTCGTACTACACACTGCAGTAACATTAATATCAAAATATTTTAAAAGTTGAACTGCCGCCGAACCAATAGCACCGGTTGCACCATTAACCAGAACATTCTGTCCTTTTTTTAGATCTACTTTGTTAATAAAATTATACGCATAATGGGCACCTTCAGAACTCGCTGCCGCCTGTTCATACGTTATATTATCAGGTATTATAATTGCCTTATCTTCTTTTATTGTCAAGTATTGAGCATGAGATCCTGAACCGCTGTCATCAAATCCAAATACTTTATCTCCTACTTTTAGCGACGATACACTTTTTCCAATCGTTTCGATTTTTCCGGAAAATTCAGTTCCAGGAATTTGCTTTTTTGGTTTGAATAGACCTGTTACCAATCTTGCAAAAAATGGTATCGCTCTAATTGTCGCGCAGTCTGTTCGATTTACTGTTGTGGCATGTATTTTTACGAGTACTTCATTGTCTTTAGGGATAGGTTTTTCCACCTCTTTGAGCTGAAGAACATCGGGTGGTCCATAATGTGTGTATATAATCGCTTTCATGAGTATCCCTCTAAGATTACATTAATCGGGTCGCATCACTTGTCGTTCACTACACTCTAAAGTTTTAAAATAGTCCAGTTGACTTGCTAGTCTTTTTCATTTTCTCTTGTTACCTGGTAAACACCTACATCTCAACTGCTTTGGGTATAACACGAGTTTCTCCAATTTTCATCACCCAGGTTTGATTGGAAGATATACCATTATCCTGCGCTGCTTTTTTAAAACGAACAGGTGGTTCCCATAGTGGCTCATCGGATAGCTCAATTGTTCCCCAATGCATTGCAACGGCTATACTGCTCTTTGTATCCACCACTACTTTTACTGCTTCTTCCGGGGTAAGGTGAGTGGCAGGTCCATATTTCCGAGTTTTATAAGCGCCTATCGATATTATTGCCAAATCATAAGGCCCATTTTCATTACCAATGGTTTTGAAGATTGTTGGTGAATATGAGGTATCACCAGAAAAAAAGATTTTTCCAGTTGGAGATGAGATAGACCAGGAACACCACAAGGTTTTATTCTTATCATTCAATCCTCTTCCAGAGAAATGAACAGCGGGTAGTGCCATTAACTCGATATCTCCATATGAAAAACTCTCATTCCAATCAAGTTCTTCAACATAAGTATAGCCTCTATCTATAAAAAATTCTTTTAGCCCCAGCGGGACAAAAACATGAATATTATCTTTTCCTGGCAAGGATTCAATTGTTTCGGCATCAAGGTGATCTAAATGATTATGCGAAACTACAACCATGTCGACAGGGGGTAATTTATCCAAACTGATACCAGGTTGTACATACCTTCTCGGTCCAAACTCCCATAAGGGGCTTGCAAATTCAGTAAGAAATGGATCTGTTAAAATTGTCATTCCATTTATTTTTATTAGAAAAGTAGCATGGCCAAGCCACGTAATCGAATTTTTCTCATTCAATTGTTGGAACTGACTGATTGCGTCTTTTTCAGATATATAGTGGTCCTCAGGAACATCGGGAAGAAAAAATGAGTCCAGAACACGTCTGACATAAAATGCAGCACCTACTGGAGGAGGACTTGGAATAACAGGATAATTGCGAAAACCATTCTGAGTATGATGTTTGGGTTTACCATCTACCCATATCTCGGGAGGAGAGGATAATGCACACCCAAAAAATAGTATAACAACAAGAATAAGACCTATTTTTCTTGAAAAAGTGGGATTTCGATTTAAAGAACGTGCCAAGACGGGCTGAAGATGAGATGTGAGATGGGTAAGTTGTTTCATGCACGTTCCTAATGTGAAGTTTTTCATTGTTCTCATACCGCGTCCTATATGCACTCTGCATATTAAATGTTAGCTAGCTATCCTTCAATAGTGATGTATGTGGAGGTTGTAGTTATTTATCCTGGCTTTCTTTCAAAACAACGTTTATTAATAATTCCTCATATTTTTCTTTTTCTTCCATCATTGGGATGTGTGCTGAGTTTTCAAGAATGATAAGTTTTTTACCTTTTACAGCATCTAAACTATCATAAAATTTCTTAGTAAGCACTGTGGGTGTAGCCATGTCATATTTACCTTCAAAGAAATATAGAGGAACTTTTATAGATTGTATTTCTTTTTCAAGATTGACATTGTTGATTTATTCCCACATTGCACTCACGGAAAAATTAAAGCTTTTCAACCTTACACTGTTGAATCCTTCTACTAATGAATACTCAGGAGAAGTTAAAAAACTTAATATAATTGCCCCCATTTGCTTAAAACGACTCTCATGTAGTACCCCTCCATATTTAAAAATAAATCCTTCTTTTTCGTTTAACTTTTCTGGTGTAACATGAGGTGGTGGTCCTATTGCTTTTATTGTATTTTGTATCTTCACATCTCCGGATTTTTCAGCTTCTTCAAGTATAAAATTATACGATAGCTATTGTTGTTCATAGTCATTGATAATTTGTCCTACACCTATTATTATCATAACGATTATCCAACATAAGCATATTTTATTTCTGGATGTGATGGTTGCTTCCAAATATCAAATCCTTCCAATAACCAGTTTAGTGCCTGCCTATCCAGTGATACGACGATTTGATTCTCGTCAGGATGAGGCCAGCAGAATTTGTCTTTTTCCAGGCGCTTCAACCACAAACAAAAACCATTTCGCTGCCAATACAAAACTTTGACGCGGTCACGTGATCTGTTGGTAAAAACAAATAGCGCTTCACTAAATGGATCTAATGCCATCGCCTCCTGAACAATCAGACTGAGACCGTTTATTTGTTTGCGGAAGTCGACAGTTTCTCGATACAAATATACTGTTAAATTCTGGCTAAACGTCATCATAGTTTCACCAGTGTCTGTATGAGTTGCGGTAAATCCGATATGATGGACGGAATATCAATGCGCACCCCGTTAGGGAGTGTTACTGTTATTGACGTTCTGTTTGAAAGAGCGTTGGTAGGTAAAGAAGATACTTTAAGGAAAGCAGATTCCTTGTGTTCCGCCGTTCCTAGCAGCCCTTTCTTCTGCAATAGTTTTCGCCAATTATACAATGCTTTAATATTCAACTGATGTTGTTTCGCATAATCAGCAAAAGATAGCTCACTTTTCTTAGCGGCCAGTATATGGTCCAGCCAATACTGTTGTTTAAGGGTGATTTTTGATTTCATCATGACTCCTTTTTGTGGATGTCAGTATGATAGGCATTTGAATTTGTAAAGATAGATGGGTTTTAATTTGCGCTTACAAATATTCGCAAAGAAATAATGATTACTGAATAGTAAACCATTTTCCCTGAATATCGACCAACACACCATCGATAACATTAATTGATTTGCTTTTTAGTATTGATATGAGAAATTAACGATGATTATATTTTCTAATAAATTTGAGAGGATAGATAAATGGGAGTTTTATTGGGTTTTTCTACAGCCTCGTTAGTTGGGGTACTTTGGCAACTCAAAATAAAAAATAGTTTCAACCCCAACAGTTGTAGTAAAGCCTATTCGTCCCCCCATTTTCTCAACTAGCTCTTTCGAAATTGCTAGACCGAGACCAGTTCCCCCCATGTGATTTTCCGTTTTTCTCGCCTGTGAAAACTTCTGAAAAACATAAGGCAGGAACTCTTCTTCAATTCCATTCCCGTTGTCGATTACAGATATGCGAAAAAATCCATTGTTAGCTGTAATTTCTAATTTAACAACGCCATTAGGTTTTGAGAACTTTGCGGCATTTGAAAGTAAATTATTCATAACTTGATTAAAACGATCAGAATCAACATTTACAATACCTGAGACACTTTTTGGTTCAAAATTGTAGTGAATATCTTTTTTATTATCGTAGTGTTTGTTTGCCTCTACAGCTTCCGACACAAGTTTTACGATATCATGTGGCTTTAAAAATAATTCCATTCCATTATTTTCTAACTTATCCATGTCTAGGATATCATTTACTAGCGCCGTTAAACGATCACTATTTCTGAGAGCAATTTCTAATGTAGCTTGCGCTCTATCAGGTATTTCGCCAAGCACTCCACTGGTTACAATTTTAATAGCACCATAAATCGATGTTAAAGGAGTTCTTAGTTCGTGACTAACTGTTGATACAAAGTCATTCTTCAAATTTTCTACTTTTTTTACTCCCGCTGGTAACCAGAACAGAAAACCTATAAAGAGTAAAATATAACCTATGAGGAATCCTACAAATTTCTCAAGAAATGCTTCAGTCTCGGTATCTCCTATAATTATTAACCAATTTAAAGACTCAAAATTGTCAGTTATGTCAAGAACACTCCCAAAGAGTACAAATAACCATCCATAAATGATAAATCCCCAACCTTTTTGACGATTAAGGCCTCTATTCTTTCCAATTTTCCATATGTAGAATAATATTAGTGCTATAACAACTGCTCTGATGCATTCAAGAATTATATCCCACATAAATGTTTACTATTTTTTAGATTCGCCATAAATAACTTTATTAAACTAAAAGAAATTTCCATATATCTACGGTAGTAAGAGTACATTAATATTGGTTCAATTTTCGACATACTTAACATTAAGAGTGGTTATAAAAGGACTTGCTTCTAAACAAAACTCGGCCTGTAGTGGATTCGCCAGGAGTCCTGGCATGATTTTAAAGACACAATAACCAATCCATGGTGTTTGACACCGACATCCGTGTCGGCGACACTTCAAAATCACGCCACAACTCCTGTTAAACCAGTGCTTGTGTAATTGGCTGAGTTTTGTATAGAAGCAAGTAAAAGAATTTTGTTTTGTATTGAACAAAGCAATTATAAAAATAATCGGATATAAGAGCTAACAATGCATTCATTGTGCCGAGTTAAATCTACAGTTTTGGGAGGATATAGTAATTTCCCAGTCTCACCAAACTAAAGTCTAGCCAACAAGTTAGTAGTGAAGCCCAGATGCGATCTTGGTAACAAGGTGCACGGAGCAAGGGTGGAACGAGCGTATAGGCTCTCTGTCGAGTCGCTAAATATTGTAGAGTTGTAGTCAATAGGATAACCCGATAAAAGGGAGGAAATCTGACGGCGTTGAACGGTTCGGAAAGCAACAGTCTTAAACGCGAAATGACAAGTGTTTGCGACACCACTGGGATCTGAGAACTCGGGCATGTACGTACAGGTGCAGCTTGGGAAACTCGAGATGACTGCAAGGATACAAGAGGTACGCATACAAGGAAGTATGCGGTAGATTGCGTTGGAACTGGCAATCGAGAGCAACCCAGGAGCAGCTTGCCGTGTGACCTGGAAATGGTTGCCTGCCGAGATTGTTAAGTTTGCAAACTTATTTTGGCACTTGTCGATGCTGTTAACTAAAGGGGGTCCTTATCATTCGTTATGTATAAAGCCCGTATTGAATTTACCAGTGCAATCATCATAAGAGGTGAGAATAATGACTATATTTAACCAATTAAAAATAATAAAGGTACAATTTCTTCTGAACTTGGAAAGCAATTAGCGCAAGAAGTATTACATGGTAATGAAAGAATTTTAAAAGAAGCAATTGAACTCACATATTTTGACTCTGATAGTTCAAAATCAATAAATATTCGATCTGATGCTGCAAAAATTGTTGAAAAAGTAGCAGAAAAAAAACCTGAATTGATTTCATCTTATTTAGACGATTTACAATTAGCACTAGAAGTTCAGGAACCTCAAACAAGATGGATGATAATTCATGTTTTTGGATTATGTGCCAAATTAAATCAAGAACTTGCTACCGCAGTTATCGATAAAGCCAAAGAATATATTAAAGAAAATGCCGGGACCTGTTTAACAAGCGCTACAACAATATATTTAGGTGATATCGGTGCTTTATCTTCAAGGGAAGCTAAAAAAGTATTTCCAATATTAGAAAATTTACTTAAAACTGCTAGTTTGAATGAAATAGATTAAATACTAGAAAGCTTTAACAAAATCTATAAAAATACAGATAAAAACATTCAAAGAAAAATTATTGAACATGCAAATAAATATGTTGAATCGCCTAAAAAAAGTCAACAAATTAGAGCAAGTAAAATACTGAAAACGCATAATAAATGCCTACAGTAGGACCAAGCATGGGTGTAGCCGCTGAAGTAATCGTTAGATGCATGTAAATATTGAGTATGTAATTAACAAAATCACCAATCTATAAATTACTCAAAACACACTGTCAATAAAAGTTGACAGCGTTGGTGTTGTCAACTACTATTGACAAATGCCAAAAATAACATCACTTCCATCACCTGATGAACCTGCTGAAGCCCTAGCAGCGGTTGTTTCTCTTCGCATAATGGCTGACAAATTAGAGAGAAAGGCTGTAAAAAAAGCACTAGATCAAGGGTGGACTTGGGCGCAGATTGCTGAAGCCCTTGGTATCAGTAAGCAAGCCGCTCATAAACGTCATGCCGGTGCTTTTAAAAAAATTAAGAGGTAATGAAAATGTTTTCTTTCTTTAGTCGAATTAAATTACGAATTCGTGATATTAGAACCATAAATAATCTTTTTACCGGTGCGGAAAAATACGCCCACAAAAATGGAGAAGATAAACCTGGTGAAGAGCATTTTTTACTTTCTGCAATAGATTTACCTGATGGTACCGCTCGTAGTATATTTGAAAACATCGGATCAGATCCTGAAAAACTAGAAGAAGCAATTAAGAAACAATATGATGATGCTCTAACTAGCATTGGAATTGATGCGACTAAAGTTGATATTGGTGAAAATGATCCCGACATTTCTATACCTAAACGAATTTTATATGACTCAAAGCCATCGGTAACTACTCTAATGAAAGAATTATATAAAAAGCAGAAAGAGAACAAGGATACCCCACTCTTAGGCGTGCATGTGCTGGATATAATTTCATCAAGAGAACAAGGAGTAGCTGCTCGTGCACTTAGAACAATGGGGATTAGTCAAGAAGCATTTAAGAATGCTGTGCAAAATGAACTCAGCTTGCATTGAAGTAAAATTGCATGGCAGTCTTAACCATCCTTATAATTTAGACCTTTAAAATAATTAAAAATGTCCAAATTAATACCTCAAACTTTTTTATTGTTGTGTATTTTGGCTTTGCTTTCTTGTCACGAAGACAAAGAGAGGATAGCTGATACCTCCACATATATCTACGAAAAACCATTATCGTTAAATGACAATATCAATACTAATTCTACTGATGTCCATAGTGTGAATACAAAAACATTAACTGACCTTGTCAACACTGTCCGTCAAGGTAGGATTAAAGGTGTAGATAGTTTACTCATCGCGATAAATAATGACTTAGTCTTGGAGGAGTATTTCGCTGGCTGGACCCGTGAAGATGTCCATGATCTTCGCTCTGCGACAAAAAGTATCACCGGACTATTGGCAGGGATTGCAATTGATCAACAATTACTCCAGTTAGACACGCTCGTTTATCCACATTTCGAAGCAAATTATCCAACGACAGATAACTGGACGCCTGAAAAAAATAGCATACAACTAAAAGACTTTATGAATATGAGTAGTGGTTTGGCTTGCAATGACGATAATCCGGGTTCACCAGGTAATGAAGATAAAATGTATCGTTATCGAGACTGGGTGAAATTCATTCTGGATTTACCGATGGTACGTAGGCCGAATGTTTGGTTTTCCTACTGTACTGGCGGTGTTCAGGTTGTTGCCAGAATGATTGAAAATGTCAGTCACATGTCGTTGGATGAGTATGCACGTAACAATCTTTTTGAGTCAATGGGGATCAGCAAATATCAGTGGTCCTTTACTGGTTCGGGTCGTATCGAAGGGAGTGGCCATATATACATGCGCTCCCGTGACATGTTAAAGCTGGGCCTGCTGGTGCTAAACAATGGCCAATGGAATGGACAACAATTGATTAGCACACAGTGGATTGAGCAGTTGCATGATCCAAATTATGAGTTTTATGGCTATTTTTGGTGGCACAAAAGTTTCGAACCAGAAGATGGCAGCTATCCAAAAACCGATGCTATTTTTGCATCAGGTAATGGTGGACAGCAATTCTGGATATTTCCAAATTTGCAATTGGTGATTGTTTTTACGGCAGATAATTACGACCAAAGGGTTGTGTCCGATGAAGTTATAGAAAATCACATTTTACCGGCGGTATATGGATTATGAAAAAAGGTTTTAACTTTCCTATTTTTATCGGGATCAATTTTTGGTGTGGCAATCTGCTAGCGGAACAAACACCCGTTGAAGTGCAATGGCAAGGCGATGTTAGTTCTAGCGTTCAATTTCTTGCTCATTCCCGTTCAAATATTGGAGAACTTGGTATTGGTGTTCAGGATGCCATCATGCATGCAGAAATTAAAAACACAAAATCAAGTCCACTTAAAGCAACGTTGGGTTTTGGCGTATTGGAATACATTAACTACGAAGGTACATTAGCACCTTTTTCACCTATTGATATTGGATTACATTATGGTTGGGTAGAATACCAACCATCTTCACGATGGCAATGGCAGATGGGGCAATTGCAAAACCGGGCAGGCTTGGAGAAAGGTGTATCTACAAAGAATTCCCATATCCAATTCGGCGGCATAAATAATTCGCGTTCTTTTTATTATCCGGGACTACGCTCAGTGTATAGCACGGGGCCGATGCAAGTTTACGCTGAAATAAGCGGCCCAGAAACACCCAATGACACAGGGGCTACATTTGGTTCTCAGCTTGATTACGGTAGTGGAAAGATGGCGTTCAACCTGACGCATTACCTCGACGAAGAACGTACCAATTATAACCTGAATTGGACACAAACTATATTTGGGTTCAACCTTGGTGGCGTGCTCGACTATATCCAATTAAGCGACACACCGGCATGGCGTAATGATGAAGCGCTTGCAATTGCCGGTTATCTAAAGTATCAATTTCAAAAACAGTACATTGCTTTGCGCGGAGAATACTTCGACGCGGGTAATACAGGAATATATGGTTATGAGAAGGCTGGTGTAATAACAGCAACCTATGGCTTTAATATAACGCCGCAAGCTTTTGCACGTTTTGAGGGTATTTATGCAAAATCGAGTAATAATGTTTTCCGGGATGGAAACATATCTGTCGATGATCAATATGGTGTTGCCATACAAATTGGAATGCGTTTAGGCAAGTTGCTAAATACAAATAAATAACAAACATCTGTACTGGATATTTGCTTTACTGCTTTCCATATATGACTGAAATCACGGGCCTTTTAAAATGTTGGGTTGTTTGCGGTATTGTGTGTGATAGCGAGCCATAAACAACCCAGCGCTTTAAAAGGTTCCATAGTGTTTGCTGCTATGTTTGGTCGTATGATAATACTGAAAATAATAAGCCAATCACCAAACAAAGAGGGGAGTAATACGATGTGTCATATTTTGCGAATTCTGATGATCTAACCTTTTTAAAGAATCCAACTAAATTAAAGTCCCCGATAGATCGAGCGACAAATATGACAGATAGTAGCCAGCCGATGTAAATAATGGAAAAGGGGTCAGGAATGAAAAGGGGTCAGGAATGAAAAGGGGTCAGGAATGAAAAGGGGTCAGGAATGAAAAGGGGTCAGGCATGTATAACTGCATATAAGAAAAACATAATATGCAATAAAGCAAGCCTGACCACGTTACGTTAACTCGTTACTAATCCATGTTACGAGTTTTCTTTCTAATTGACGCTAACAACCAATAGCAGGCGCTCATGAAAATGCTGACTAGCTTTCCAACTTGTGCTCATCATA
>CALZJE010000056.1 GCA_945787715.1 uncultured Ectothiorhodospiraceae bacterium
ATGCTAAATCTAACTTCATACCCGCTAAACTTGCGAATATTTAATACGCCAGTATCTAATATCAAGTATTGCCCTTTAATGCCTTTTAAAACACCTGCCACTTCCTCTGTTTTATCGAAATTCCAAGCTTTTATTTTCTCAGGATACTCCAGTACGGGATAGGTAATTTCTACCTGTTCAGCATTGTCGATTAATATCAGGTTATCTGCACCAAACTGTTGAGCTAACGCCTCAATTTCACCGCTGCAATTTTTAAAGATCTGATCGCGAATCACTTTAAGATCGAGATTTTCAGTCTCGTTTTTCAACATTTTCCGCCAGTTCGTTTTATCGTTAACTTGGGATTTGATCGCTACTTCCATCAACCCAACGTGATAACGCGTATCAACTTTTGCAATTGGCAATGCTTGAATCGCCCCTTGATCAATCCAACGTGTTGGGATTTGTGTTTCTCGCGTTATTCCTACTTTTACACCCGAGGAGTTAGATAGGTACACATAGTGAGGTTGCATGCAATGGCTCATTGCCCATTCAGGTTCACGACAAGTACCTTGGTCAAAATGGCAGGTTTCCGGTTTAACAATACACATATCGCACGATGCTAATTTTGTCATACAGGGATAACAATGCCCCTGACTGTAACTTTTTTTAGTTTTACGGCCACAATGTACACAATTTATCGTTCCCGTATATTCCAAAATGATTTCACGACCGATAAATTCGTTCATGGCTACTTTTTCATCACCAATGGGTAATTCATAAGCGACAGTGTCGGTTAAGCGCGTGTGCATTTTGGAAATATTGCCTGTTATCATTTTTTAACCTGTCATCTGAGTGAAAAAGCGGGTTATAGTATCATAATGAAATTTATATTTTACCGTTAGAGGCTGAACACTATATAATCACAGCCCATTTTTCAGTTTCCAAATTATACGATGTCAGAACAACCATTATTAACCCAATTTCTTACTGATGCTGATACACAAATGCGTGTTTTCGATATGGGTCGTCGAGTGACTAAAATCGCACTCAGTGAATTTCAACAATTTGAAAAAGGTGAATTGCCCTATTGGTACCCCTTTCAACAAACTGCTTGGGTTGCCTTACTTTTTTGGCATAAAAAAGATAAAACTAAACATAACATCTGGTTTTTACGTATGCCATTGGACGAAACTGGGCATATCCAAATATCTACTCGTGATGACTTTATGCACTTGTTTATTTCTCGTTTGAACGAACAAGTCAGCAATGCACAAACTGATAATAAAAATTTAACGCATGCGTTAAAAGACAACCCTTATGTTTTTAAACCAACTCAGGAAAAAATGGCAGTCTTTCATGCAAAAGCACTAAAGACTCTACAACAAGAGCCATCTCAGTTTTTTCAAGGAGCTCTGGATTATTTGCAACAGGAAAATTATGAGCACTGGGATACGTTAGGTATTCAAGGAATCGCAGATCTCTGTGTCCGTAGTGACGAAAAAGAAATAGAAGAACTGTTGTTAAAATCATTACCAAGACTGCCCGATCCAGCCTTTGCTGCATTCTGTCAAAATCTGGAGAATGAAAACACTAGTACATTTATCGCAGAAATGATTTTTAAACGCTATCAGAATGAGTCGAACAGCGCAGCATTGGCACTTAATTGTATACGTGCTATCGCAAATACTAAAGCGTGTGGAATACTGCAACAATTAGTCAATGACGTATTAAATAATGATAGCGTTGCTACTGATCCTCAAGTATTAATTGCGATTTCTGCAAAAGCCTGGCAGTGCCTTGAGGATGATTTCACAAGAAGTTTATTTCTCAACCGATTAGCAAAAAATAGCGCCGGACAGGATTATTTTAATGCCGTCGTAATCGATCTGATGTTTATCCCAGGTATGCGTACGCGCGTTTTAAGTGATTTTAGAAATCCAGAACGTTCAGATGCTTTATCGAATGCGGTGGGTGAATTTTTTCAATCTGTTGCACAATTATCTTAACTTGGATTTTTATGAAATATCCAAGTTAAACTGTAGTTGGTTCACGATATGCTTGTAGAAACTCAAGCCCAACTAAACTTTTTAAACATATTTAGCTATTTATTAAAGTGTAAACATGAAAGATAAAATTATTGAACTTGAAACAAAAATTGCGTTTCAAGAAAGTACGATTCAGGATTTAAATCAAACAGTAACAAGCCTTCAAGCGGAGATGGTGCTTGTCAACAAGCGCATACAGTTACTTAATGATCAAATTAAGCAATTGCAGCCATCTAATATCGCTCATGCTTCTGAAGAAACACTTCCGCCACACTATTGATGAAAACACATAAAAGCGGGCGCATCATGCGCCCGCTTTTATTATGTTGCTTTTTAATTAACTTCTAACAATTCAACATCAAAAATCAAGGTTGCATTGGGAGGTATTACACCGCCGGCACCACTTGCACCATATCCTAAATCGGAAGGAATAGTCAGCTTACGTTTTTCGCCGATCTTCATGCCATTAACACCTTCATCCCAACCTTGAATCACCATGCCAGCACCGAGCGAAAAAGAAAATGGGCTATTACGATCTACACTGGAATCAAACTTGGTGCCATCCTCTAACCAGCCAGTGTAATGGACAGCAACGCTCTTTCCAGAGGTCGCTTCTGTACCTTCACCTTCTTGTAAAATTTCATATTTCAAACCAGAATCTGTTTCTACCATTCTTCTATCCTTTCTTAACCTGCTTGCAATAATTCTATATCAAAAACCAATGCGGCATTCGGTGGTATTGATGAGCCAGCACCTTTAGTACCATACCCTAAATGAGGCGGGATAATTAAAGTACGTTTACCACCGACACGCATCTCTAATAAACCTTGCTCCCAGCCTTGAATCACATCTTTATTCCCAAGTGAGAATACTAATGCGCGATTTCTATCATGAGAACTATCAAACTTTTTACCTTTTTTGTCCGATGCATTTTCATCATACAACCAACCGGTGTAATGTACCGCTACCCGCATGCTGTTTCTGGTTTTATTACCTTCACCCAATACATGATCTATCGACTGTAACTCTTTGACATTTAGGTGTTCTGCTTTCGGTTCTGGTTTTTCACCACATCCCCACAGTAATAGTGACAACACAATCATGGACAGTATTAATTTAAACTGAGTAACCATTTTTCTCACATCTCTTTACCGAAAATAAGACCTAGATTGTAGCACATGACATTTACCAAATTTAATAGAAATATTTCTCCATCACCCCAATAAAACGAACACTTGTCAACCATAATTCCAGTAAAGAGTTCACTCAGTCAGTAACAATAACTCGCATTTGGCGTCTGAATGTAAAGGCATGAAACAGAAAATTGGGGTGCGACATGAGTAAGGTAATTTTGAGTATAGTTCTCTATTTAATGATATCTTCTACGGGTTATACGCAATCACTTTTTGAAAACAATTTTTCTCCGAATAAATCTGAGTGGCCAAAAACTGACTTTTCAAAGAAAAATATCGAATTCAGTGAAATAATTTCCGGTGGTCCACCAAAAGATGGTATTCCAGCTATTGATCAACCAAGATTTGAGTCAATCCAACCGGCCTCGCAATGGATTGGTGACTCTGAGCCAGTGATTAGTGTCAATATTGGGGGTAAAGCAAAGGCCTACCCATTACAAATCCTGATGTATCACGAAATCATCAATGACCAAATAAATAAAAAATTTATCTCTGTTACCTTTTGTCCACTCTGCAATACTTCTATCGTATTTGATAGAAATATTGAAGGAAAAATACTCGATTTTGGAACGACTGGTAGACTCAGAAAAAGCGATCTCATCATGTACGACAGGCAAACCGAATCCTGGTGGCAGCAATTTGATGGGTCCGGAATTATTGGCAATTACACTGGGCATACTTTGGAAGAATTACCGTCTCAAATCATTTCATTCAAATCTTTTAAGGAGAACTACCCTAACGGTAAAGTGCTTTCTAAAAATACCGGTTTTCAACGCCCCTATGGAAATAATCCCTACCAGGGTTATGATCAAATCGATAACAAACCTTTTTTATTACAGGATAAAGCTGATCCTCGATTACCTGCCATGGAGAGAGTCATTAGCGTAAGAAATAATAATAGTCAGAGAATCTATCCATTCTCAGCATTAAAAAATAGCTTTGTCGTTAATGATGTAATGGGTGATTTGAATTTAGTAATTTTCAAAGCGGAAGATGTTTTGTCTGTGTTGGATAAACGCAATATTAGTTCATCAAGCATGATACCTGCTTATACTGTATTCTCGCCGATTATTGATGGAACAAGATTGGCGTTTGAATATCAAAATGGAAATATTATTGATAAAAACACTTCGAGCGTATGGTCTGCATTAGGTAATTCAATAGCGGGAAAATTAAAAGGCAAACAACTCAAACCAATCAAACACGGAATTCATTTCGCATTTGCCTGGCTTGCGTTTAATCCTGAATCAGAAATTTATGGCAGAAAATAGCTGTTTTACCAAGGAACAACATTACCATCAACATCAATAAACTTCCCGTTATCTTTTGCTGAACAATTTTCCAAAATATCGAATAGTTGCATGACACATTGTCGCGTTGTAATTTCTGCGTGAGGTCCACCCATATCAGTCTTCACCCAACCCGGATGTAGCGCTACACAAGTAATACCTTTCGATTCAAAATCAAGTGACATACTCTTTACAACAGCATTTGTAGCTGCTTTACTTGAACGATAAACATAGCTTCCACCAGAGGTGTTGTCTTCCATACTTCCCATTTTGCTGCTCATCGTTGCAATCAATTTTTTCTGACTACAAGCAACATGTTCCACAAACGCTTCGGCTACTCTTAATGGCGCGATGGTGTTTATTTTAAACGTATTCAGCCAATCTTCGTCATCAAATTCTCCCAGCGAACCATTGCTATCACCATACACACCGGCATTATTAATCAAAATATCAATGCAATCATTTCGCATTTCGTAGGCTAATGCTTGAATTTGTGCTCGATCAGTAACGTCAAGAATCTTCACGCTAACCAAACCACCAGACATGCTCGCCACTTCATTAAGTTTTGTTGATTCATGAGGATTTCGGCAGCAGGCAAATACATGCCAGCGCTTACTCACCGCAATTTTGACCATTTCGAGGCCAATGCCACGATTGGCACCAGTGACTAAAATTTTCATTAGTGTGCGGCGTCCTGCATCTTATCGACTTTAAGGCTACAAGGATGTTGTTCCTGATCGTCAGCGGCCTGCTCTACTTTCATTCCGAGGCGTTTGATTAATGCCATATCATCATTACTTTCAGGATTGTCAGTCGTTAATAGTTTATCGCCATAGAATATGGAGTTTGCACCTGCAAAAAAGCAGAGTGCTTGCATTTCATCAGACATTTCAGTTCGTCCAGCCGACAATCGTACATGTGATTTGGGCATTAATAGGCGGGCAACGGCAATAGTCCTGACAAAATCAATACCGCCCAATTTATCTTGACCATACATGGGCGTGCCTTTAACTTGAACCAGCAAATTGATCGGTACACTCTCTGGATGTTTTTCAAGATTTGCTAATTGTTGAAGCATGGATGCACGATCATTTTCGTTCTCACCCATACCAATAATGCCTCCGCTGCAAACATTGATACCTGCGCCTCGAACATTTGTTAGGGTATTCAGGCGATCTTGATAAGTGCGTGTTGTAATGACATTGCCATAAAACTCAGGGGAGGTATCCAGGTTATGGTTGTAATAATCCAAGCCGGCTTCTTTCAAACGTTTTGTTTGTGGCTCAGTCAACATACCTAATGTTAAGCAAGTTTCCAACTTTAAATCTTTTACCACTTTCACCATCTCTATGACTTTCTCGAGATTTTTATCGGTGGGATTTCGCCATGCAGCGCCCATACAAAATCGACTTGCACCCGCTTCTTTAGCCTTTTTAGCATTGCTAAGAACTTGATCCAGCGGTAACAACTTTTCTTTTTCCAAAGAGGTATCATTTTTCGAGCTTTGCGAGCAGTATCCACAATCCTCTGGGCAGGCACCCGTTTTAATACTCAACAAGGTACTTATTTGCACGGCATTGGGATCAAAATATTCGCGATGAATCGTTTGTGCTTTAAAAAGCAGATCATTAAACGGCAATTCAAAAAGCGCGTTAATTTCGGTTAACGACCAGTCATTTCTCAATATTGTCATCTCTATCTTTTTTCCACTATTTTCGATTAATTAATAAGTTCGTCTACTATTTGCTTGAGCACTTCAAGCTCTTTCCGAAGTTCTGCAATTTCTACTCGCATCTCTTCGATGTCAGATGGGATTGAACCGGGATTCAAAACGGGTGTTGCTGTTATCATTTCACCGGTATCTTCTGAGCTGTTTTGTTCACCAAATAACTGGGTATATCGTATCTCTCTCCTACCCGGTTGCCTTACTAAAGGCTTCACATAAGTCTCGTTTTGATCTTCAACTAGTGAGCGTAATGTTTCTTCCACGTCTTCCAAAGTCTCAAAATTATACAGGCGATTTGACCGTGATCGAATTTCTCCAGGCGTTTGCGGGCCACGTAAAAACAAAACTGTGAGTACTGCAAGTTCCTTTTTATCAAAATCGTATTGCTTGGTTAGTGTATCGCTTAATTTGTGTTCATACTTAGCCACGCGAGCGTGAGGTATCTGTTTTTCTCTTGCAAGATTGAGGTCGCTTAAGCCATTAATGGCATCCAGGACATCATTATCTGTTAGCGACAATACAGGATCCCTGTTTGATTTTTGATTACACGCGTTAACCAGAGCACTCAATGTCAAAGGATAATAGTCTGGCGTTGTTAGCTGTTTCTCGATTAAACAGCCTAAAACTCGTATTTGAATCTGGTTTAATTCTGTGCCCATAGTTCAAACCTATATTTAGTAAAACCTTGTAAATTCAATGCAATTCGCGCCAAATTATACCCTATTGCAAACAGTTTGATGACAATTACTCAACGACTATTGAATTAACTCTACCCACAATTAGAAATTTTAGGCGATTAGCCTAACTTACCGAGAATTATGAACATGAATTTTGCATAGTTTTTGGGTAAACGAATGAATCTAATAACGGAAACTTATGGACATGCACAAGAATACTCCTTTCATTGCTATTTCCCTCTTAATGGTCTATCTGATACCAGTTATTGTACTTGCTGCAAATACGGACAATCATTCGCCAGCCCACGCATCCAAAAAAGCTGAATCACCCGGCTCTAATCATAAGCAAGTTGCTACTGCCCCCGCTCCACACCACGAAATTCATTGGGGATATTCAGGCGCTGGCGGCCCTCACGTCTGGGGAGAGTTACTAGAGGAATATTCAACCTGTAAAACTGGCAAATTTCAGTCACCTATCGACATTTCATCAGTAACAATAGGCCCTATGCCTAACATTCGATTAAAGTATAAATCGTCTACAGTCAGAGTCATAAACAACGGCCATACAATAAAAATCGAATACGATGCTGGAAGCACTATCCAGGTATCTGGAAAAAGTTATCAATTACTTCAGTTTCACTTCCATAGCCCTAGCGAACACACTATTGGCGGAAAAGCATATCCAATGGTGGCGCATTTGGTTCACCAAGCATCCGATGGCCAATTAGGCGTGTTAGGCGTTCTTTTCATTGAAGGAAGAGAGAATGTTTTCTTAAACCAATTCTGGAAAAGTTTACCTCAAAATCACGGGGATAAATTTGTTGATCGGAAGACTAAAATTAATATGAAAAACCTATTACCTAGAAAACTTCAGTATTTTAATTATATAGGTTCGTTAACGACTCCTCCCTGCAGTGAAGGTGTTAATTGGATGGTATTATCTCACCCTGTCGAAGCATCTCGCCAACAATTTGATAAGTTTTTAGCATTATTTCCACAAAGCGTTCGCCCAGTTGAGCCGTTAAATGGGAGAGTGGTCATATTGAAAAATTAGCGATAAACATTAGTTCAAAAGCCGAATTACGTTTTACTTCTGGTGAAAACACATTCAAAGTTGCCACTTTTCTCCATTTTGAACAAAACATTAAAATTTAATTTAGATTATGCCCAATTCGACCATCAAAACTCTTCTATTAATTGTGAAGAGATTCACACAATAGGTACCCATCAACGTAGATCTCTATAATCCCTCACAATAAGTCCGATACAAAACAAAACAGCCACGTGAAGATCCTGTCAGAGAATAGTGAGCTTACTACGGAAAATTTATTTTGATCATATTACTCGCTCCTTTTCGGCGAATAGCCACGGCTACTAGTCTTAAATGATCGAGTAACCTGCTTAAAAATGTCTGTCTCTCGCTACTGCTTTTATTCTTGGACAAGCTCTAGTTGGAATGTTGCGCCTAATATCGGTAAGGATTTATGCAAACACCTAAAAACACATTGATAAAACTAATGAGTATAGCTATTGCTAGTTATGTTGTTAGCGCATCAGTGAATGCAGGCAGCCCGATTCCTTATGACAGCTGGACGGAATCTGCTGGTGTAATAACTGCGGATTGCCCGATAGGTTTTAGTTGTATGGGTGATTCCTCAGACCATGGAATGATGCAGCGTATTCTTTTCGATAGTAATGGCGATCAATACATCCATCAGGTCATTACTGAATTTACCCCGGATCAAGGCAATATGACGTTAGAAACATTCGTATTCTCGTCTAATGATACTGCTACGCCAGGAATCGCTTCGAAACAACATATTTATCACGATCAAACGACTAAATACATGGATGTACTCATCTATTTAAATACCGGGTGGGCAAATACTGGGGAAAACGTTGTTCAAGTCAATCAATCGAAAAATATAGTAACGAACAATAATACTAACATTTTTTATGAAGATAGCTTCACATATTACGAACGACGAGACACCACAACACAAGAAATCAATGGGATTTATATTGATATTTCGCAGGGGCAGTTGGGGTCAACTTATTTTCAATCTGATGGTGCGATAGTAACATCACAATCAGATCAATATAGTTTTGTAAATCGACAAGCCTCTGGCGTATTTAATCCTGTGGCCGGCTCAGCGAGTTTAAGCAATTTATTTCCAGGAAATGAACGCATCCTAGACGTAAATGGCGCTACAGGTGGTGGCACTGTAACATGGGATCCGGGTGATTCATTACGCATGATTTGGTGGGGACAGTACTGTATTGGCTGTGATAGCAATAGTGCCAATATGACATTACAAGCTCTTGAAAATATTACGACTAATACAGCAACAGCAGGACAAAAGCGTTACGTAACTTCTCCAATGTTATGGCCTGAGGCACCATTTGGAGCGGAGCCGAGTATTATTCAATATTAAACCTTCAAAAAAAAGACCAGCTTAAAGCTAGACTTTTTTTACATATCATCACTTTACTCTTAACTAATGTTTCGGCGTCCAAACGTAGTTTGGTAACAACAGCTACAGTAAATGGGTCATGTGAAGATACTGTAAATACTTCCTTATAAGCTCATCAGTAGCATCCATGCTACCGATGCTTTCATATTGCCCATTTACTGTATTTATTACAGGATTCGAAAGAATTAAACTCCGAAACTTGAGTCTTAAGATAAAGCAACAGCTTCCTTCCTCTCTTTTACATTCTCATTGGTACCTTGTCCTAAAAATATGTGGCGATAAGAAACATAATTAAAAGCAGAAAATAACGGCAAAAACACAATTGCCAGCGCGGGTACGACATTAATAGCGATTATAAAAACAGTTACCCACATCATCAACACGATGCTCATGACTCTCATATTTTTCATAATTGCGCGGTGAGACAGTGTTTGCGCTTCTGAGTAGTTCATATCATGAAAGAGAATCAATGGTACACAAAAAAAAGTTCGTAGAGTAAACATCACCAATAGAATGAAACAAAGAAACACAGCTCCCATTTTTAATAAATAGAAAATTAAAGTCGAGTCCTTTGTCAAAAGAGTAATAATCTGTTCACTGATTGTATAAACATCTTTCCCAGGATTTAACAACACGCTGGCAAACCAATAAGAAATACCGATAACAACACCAAACACGGTCATTTTGAAAAACACCTTTTGGTTTGGTAAAAAAGTATGAATTATTGCACTTGGATTAATAGAATGAGAGTGATCAGAGGAAAAAGAAACCATCACTAATTCAGCGAGTGTAAAATAAAAAAGGAATGCAGTAAAAATAAGAAACACCACTAATAATAGTATAGGTGCTGCCATTATTGAAGCTGATACTAACGCTTGACTGCAGAAAAATAGGCAGATAAAAAAGAGAGAAACAGACAATAAATAAGCCAATATACGCCTATTCATTAAATCATAGGCCTGTTTTAACCAACGTGTAATATCTTTTGGTTCAACCATTTGAGGTTCCATTGTTTGCATAGGTTAGCCCTCCTAAGGACTCATAAATGCACTTTCGATGCTAAGTCGACCACTAAGCGGTCGATATAACTTCGATCTTTAGTTGTTAATACTCTCAAATGCTATTTGAATCAGAACTCGAAGCGCAGGATTGATTTATTAGTAGGAAAAATCTACGTGCGTACGATATTGAGAGTAACAATTAAACTCTCGACGTGAATGCGTGCCTGTTAAAAACAAGCATTATTACTATAGTTAACCCGGAGTAATAATTCAACCTAGTAAAAATATCAACAATTGGCAAACTAGGCGAACTTGCTCACTGATAGATTTTTCTGAATGTCTGTCAGAGTATATTCATCATAAGTCCAACAGATTCCTAGGATTATAATAAGGGGCTTGATAATATATGAACATTCATACGGAGAGTTGGCATTACGAGCCGTAATTCCAAATTAATCATATTCAATTTAAACGTTTTTAACACTACGAAGGGAGCTGTAAATGGCTGACATCAAGTCAAATTGGTCGCTAGTTAATCATCTTGATTGCAACGGAAAAGGGATACTTACTGCGTTATCTAGCTCTGGATCGGAACATAATTTCGAAATCACCAACTTTACGGCATCTAGTGCAAGTGGAAAAACCCACGCTCCATGGTTTTTAGGTTTGAAAGACAAACAAGTTATCCTTTTTGATCCAGAAACTAAAGAAATAGGCCTATCTGATAAAATGCCTACAGATGCATTTCCCGCTTATTCCTATCAAGATCCTAATTCAAACCGAATCTGGTTTATGAATGATGGTGACAAGGATAGTGGCAACGATACCCTAAATTGTGGGGATAAAGGCTCAACAGTGACAATTATCGATAAAGGTGATGTGAACACTCTTCCGACACATATTAAAACACTTTGTGTTGGTCGTGGACATCACGTAACGACATTTATAGCCCCCAGCGATAATCACCCCAAGCTTCCTAAAGTTGCCTATGTGAGTAACTTACTGGACGGCAGTATCTGTGTTGTCGGCAATGATCCGTCTGATCGTGAAAGCTATTTGAATATCATCCACACTATCAATTTATGTGACAATGAAAAAGAGAAGGATGGAAATGTCGGTATTCCTAATAGCGCTTTTCCTCATGGAAAGCAGTTGTCTCAAGCAACCGGAAAAGTATACAGCTTAAACAACGGCTATGGATTAGTAGATGTTATTGATCCAATGACTCATGAGATTGAGAAACGAATTCCATTTAAAGGTTTTAGTAACCTACTCCTATCTAGATGTGGAAAATTCATTATTGGTAAAGGTGCTGATAGAAAATCAAACGATGAACATGTACTTGGTCATCTTGCAGTAATGGATGCAACAACATATGACATCATTAACTCATATGAAATAGCTGATCTCTACCCAAGCACATATCGGTTCAACCAAACCGGTGATAAACTCTACGTAACATCCGCGGCTACAGGCAAAGGTGTACAGAAAGAGCATCTAAACATCAATTCATTATTTGTTTACGATACCAGTAATTTACCAGAATTGAATCTCATTAAGTCGTTAGATGTTGGAACATCTGATTGTGGACGAAGACCAATTGCATTTCCGAGTGATGAAAAATCAGCACTAGTTTTTGTACCGAACCCAACAGACGGCACACTCTCAATCCTTGATGGTAATAAGGACACAGTTATCGATACCATTAAAATTGCAGATTCTGGTGGCAATGAATTTAATTTCTCATTGTGGCAAAGCAGTATTTATGGCGCCTAAGAGGCTGTAGGGTTTCACCTTGCTTCGTTGTAACCCCCAGCTGATAATATAAAATTAACTTTTTACCCACGAGTAAATGCTCGTGGGTTATCACAGCAAGTTATCGCAAACTTAAAGTTTTCCAACCATTCTCTTGAGCATATTCAGCTAATTTTTCATCTGCATCGACCGCAACAGGCGTCGTCACTTTTTTAAGCAATGGTAAATCGTTATGGGAATCACTGTAAAACCAGCTCCCGTCCAGAGTTTCATGCCTTTCCTCTATCCAAGCAGCCAACCTTGTTACCTTGCCTTCTCGAAAACAAGGGGTGCCATCTACATTACCGGTATACTTACCGTTAACTATTTCTGGATTTGTCGCAAGTAGATGCTCAACACCAAACAAGTCCGCTATTGGTTGCGTCACAAAATGGTTAGTTGCAGTGATAATAAGAAGTGTATGCCCTAGTTCACGATGTGAATCCAATAATACCTTCGCCTTAGGGAGCATGATTTTTTGAATTCTTTCTTGGATGAATATTTTACGGAGCTCAAGCATTTTATCAAGATCATTATCCGCAATTGGTTTAAGGCTGAAACGTAAAAATTCAAATATATCCAAAGTGCCGGCTTTATATTCATCATAAAACCTTTGGTTTTCGGCGCCGTAAAATTCACCATCTACCACTTTTTTTTCGACGAGAAATTCACCCCACAAACTATCACTATCGCCACCTATCAGTGTGTTATCTAAATCAAAAATTGCTAACATTAAAAACTAGACCCTCTTTAAGTCAATTGTATATCGTCAACAAGGTCTGTATCTCTTTGACAAACAAAGGAGAGCACTTAGCTTCTCTCTTTTGGACTACAGTGCCCTTGGGGTACATCCATGGATCAACTACTTTTTCTAGGTTAAATCCATAAAAACCCAAAAGCAGTTAAAACTATCCATAAAATCACACTATAATGTATATTATGAGTTGGTTATATGAAATATGATATCAACCCAACTCGCTCTTTGTCTGTTTTAACAGCCCAAATAATTAATTTTTATGATATCTCACTGCATTTCAGCAGTGTTAGGTTAGATTATATTTGATGTTTACTGTTAATGTATGAAAAAATGTCGTTAATTTGTTGTGTTATATAGAGTTTATTTGTGATTGATGAAGAGGGTTACAGACTGAATGTAGGGATTATCTTGTGTAATCAAGATAATGACTTGCTATGGGCTAGAAGAATTGGCCAAGATGCATGGCAATTTCCACAAGGAGGCATTCAACAAACTGAAAGCCCATACAATGCTCTTTTAAGAGAATTAAATGAGGAAATTGGTTTAAAACCTGAAGACATATCTGTTATTGGGTCAACCAAAGATTGGTTAAAATACGACCTACCGAAGCACTTAATTCGGCATGGTAGTAAACCTTTATGTATCGGCCAAAAACAGATATGGTATTTGTTACGCTTAACAAGTGATGAAAGCAACATCACTCTTGACCAATCTCACAAACCAGAATTTGAAGAGTGGCGCTGGGTAAATTATTGGTTTCCGCTGGAAGAAGTGGTTTCTTTTAAACACGAAGTCTACGAAACAGCATTGAAAGAACTCGAGTCTCTCATTAGTATTAAAAAATAAGATGAATCATACTTTCAAAATATTTAAACTAATTTATTAACAGCTAGTGTAAAACTTCAGCCTAATCTTCAACCTAAATTTCACATTAGCAGTTACATGGAATTATTGAGCCATTTTAATTCCGGTTATCACTAAATTATCCACAGGGATGTGGCAAATTAAAAGGACGCAAATTGCTTGAAACACTTCGACGAATAGTCCAGGAAGTTAATGCTGCTAAAAATTTAGAGCAAGCACTTAACTTGATTGTAACTCGTGTAAAACAGGTTATGGACACTCAAGTCTGTTCTGTCTTTTTATCTGATATTCCAGCAAAACAAAACGTATTAATGGCATCAGATGGTTTAGCAACCTCTGAAATAAACCATATACGGCTCTCTTTCTCTGAAGGACTTGTTGGACAAGTCTACACTCGCGCAGAACCCATTAACCTCGAAAATGCCCAGGCTAGCGAACATTACAAATATGTGCCCGGAACCGGTGAAGAAATTTATTTCGGATTTTTAGGTGTACCCATTGTTCATCATCGTAATGTTTTAGGTGTTATAACCGTGCAACAACTAGAACAACGTTCTTTCAAAGAAGATGAACTGACATTATTAGTGACAATTGCAGCGCAACTGGCAGGAGCAATAGCCCACGCAGATGCGGTTGGTGAAATAGATGGATTGCATGGAGATACTCGCGGGTCTGACCGCCCCTTCAAGGGCCTTTCAGGTGCTTCCGGTGTTTGCATAGGTACTTCCGTTGTTATTTATCCACCAGCAGATTTAGATGCAGTACCAAATCGAAAAACCCATAATATCGAAGGAGAAATGAACGCATTTATAGCGGCTGTTGATGCGACAAAAGATGAACTCCAAAAACTTAAAGAAAGGATTGCCTTACTCTCATCGGAAGATCAAGTTTTATTCGATGCTTATCTATTAATGCTCAAAAGCAAAACGCTCATCAACAAAACACAGAGCCGAATTGCTGAAGGCTACTGGGCATCAACTGCGCTACGTGACACAGTAGTAGAACACGCCAATCTTTTTTCATCGATGGATGATGAATACCTCAGTGAACGTGCGCATGATATTCGTGATCTAGGTCGTCGTATACTCGTTCACTTGCAATCCGGAACTAGAGGTACTCAAATTTATCATGAGAAAACAATTCTTGTGAGCGATGAACTTACAGCTTCCGCTTTAATGGAAGTTCCGGAAGGTAAACTCGCAGGCGTAGTTTCATCAACCGGCTCCAGCTCTTCTCATGTAGCTATTCTAGCGCGTGCACTGGGAGTTCCAGCAGTGATGGGAGCAAAAGACCTACCAACAAATAGAATTGATGGGAAAATTTTAGTTGTAGACGGCTATCGGGGGAATGTCTACATCGAACCTTCTAATCTGATTATTACTGAATTCAAAAAAATTATTGAAGAGGAAAACGAGCTCACTGAAGATCTCGATAATTTAAAAGACATGCCTGCCGAAACAACCGATGGCTTTCGTATTCCTCTCTACGTAAACTCTGGTTTACTGTCAGATTTAACGGCATCTCGCGATAGTGGCGCTGAAGGAATTGGATTATACCGTACAGAATTCCCGTTTATGATACGAGACCGTTTTCCCGGTGAGGATGAACAAACTCGAATTTACAAACAAGTATTACAATCATTCTCACCAAATCCGGTAACACTTCGAACACTGGATATTGGTGGCGATAAAACATTGTCATATTTCCCTATCAAGGAAGAAAATCCGTTTCTTGGATGGCGAGGAATAAGAATTAGTCTCGACCACCCCGATATATTTATTACTCAGCTAAAAGCTATGCTTCGAGCTAGTGAAGGTTTAAATAACCTTCATATTTTATTACCCATGATTACCAGTATCTCTGAGATAAACGACTCTTTGTCATTAATTCAAAAAGCACGCAATGAACTTTTGGAAAGTGGCTACGAAAATATTTGCACGCCCAGGATCGGTGCAATGATCGAGGTGCCCGCTGCTGTGCATCAGACTGACGTCATCGCAAAACGTGTAGATTTCATTTCAATCGGAACCAACGATCTGATTCAATATATTCTCGCAGTCGACAGAAATAATCCGAATGTCGCAGAGCTATATGATTGTTTACATCCCGCTGTCATTAGTGCTGTAAAACACGTTGTTCGTCAAGCGGAGCGCAATAATGTTCCGGTGAGTGTATGTGGTGAGATGGCTGGCGACCCCGCTGCTGCACTTTTACTGCTAGGAATGGGGCTAGAGACCTTGAGTATGAGTGTTGTTGCGCTTCCAAGAATAAAATGGATTATTCGTAAATTTAGCTATAAACAAGCCCAGAAGATTGTAGCAGAAATCGAAAATTTCGAAGAAGCCCGTGATATTCGAGCCTATCTAAATAAAGAATTAGATAAGGCTGGACTCGGCGGCTTAATCAGGCCTGGTAAGCGTTAAGTTTTGCAAGATTTACATAAGTTGTATCGCGGTAGATTTGCTCCCTCTCCCACTGGCCCACTACATTTGGGTTCAATGCTAAGCGCACTTGGCAGTTATCTACAAGCCAGAAGTCAAAAAGGCAAATGGCTTGTTAGAATAGAAGATCTCGACCCACCAAGAGAAGTTAAGGGCGCCGCACTCGACATACTTAAAACATTAGAAGCCTTTGGACTTTATTGGGATGAAGAAGTCATCTATCAAAGTAAGCGATACGATTACTATCGGGATGCACTAGCGCAACTTAAAGTGAATAAACTTCTCTACCCCTGTTCTTGCAGCCGTAAACAGATTCAAGAATCTACCCGATTAGGAAAAACAGGTTTTATCTATCCCGGTTTCTGTCGCCAGAAACCACTTGCTTCAAAAAGTGCTTATGCACACCGTTTGTTAACAACTGGTTCCCTAATTTCCTTCAAAGACTTAATACGAGGAACAATTTCACAATCACTTTACGAAGAGATCGGGGATATTGTGCTACTCCGCTCTGATGGGTACTACGCCTATCATCTAGCAGTTGTGGTTGATGACTATCTACAAAACATTACCGAAGTCGTCCGAGGCTGTGACTTAATCGATAGCACCGTAATTCACATTTATATACAACAATGTTTGGGTTATACAAATCCAAGCTATGCTCATCTGCCAATTATAGTTAATAAAAATAATGAAAAACTCAGCAAACAAACCGGAGCGCGTGCAATAAACATCGACCAAATTGAAAATACTTTATTCAAACTGTTGCATATGCTTGGTCAAAATCCACCGATAGATCTAAAGGAAGCGACGAAACATGAAATATTGCAGTGGGGCGTAAACAATTGGTCGCTTAATAACTGTTCAGTTAAACCATTAAGAGATGACCAAGAAATTTTTGTCGAATAAGAGTAGTCCTGATTGCTAGATGAGGTACAACCAGGACCACTACAACCTTCAGTGTAAGAGATGTTGAACATTTCTCATATACTGAGACTCACCTCCTCTATCATTTCTCCCACGACACACATTAATTTTCTTAGTGAAAATTACTAAGCAGTTCCAATTGCGTTTGATCCATTCGGTTTAATTATGGTTATATATTAGCCGCTCCGAATCAAAAAGATCATTATTCCTTCAAGTAATTCTAAAAATAATCGGAATTGATTATTTATTATTTCAATTTTTACGCTAAAACTAAAAATAAGTTTAAGAAATCGAACGACATCGTCGATAAGCATGTTGTAGTACATAAACGGAAGTATTTAAAAAGGGACTTTTCCCAGTATGTTTTATCTAAGCAACTGTGGCAAAAAACTGGCGGAAGCGTGTTTCAGGAAGAAACACGCTTTTTGTCATTTTGCACTGTTTTCCTTTATTATCCTAACTTCCATTAGTACTGTTCATGCAAAAGAACAAGCACTCGATGTTGCTTTAGTTTTAGACACGTCGGGAAGCATGAAGTCAACAGATCCACAACAACTACGCTCACAAGCGGCAAAATTATTTATTCAACTTCTCGATAGAAAAGACCGTGTTTCTCTAGTGAGTTTCAGCAACAGAGCCTATCCAGTAACACAATTTCTCTCACTTGATGCACAAAAAAACGAACAACTTCTTTTTCGTGCAATCGACAAATTAACCTCAACAGGTCAATACACAAATCTACACGATGCTCTTCTTCGCGGTTATGAACTTCTGACTCAAAAAAGCAACAATTCCAAAGGCCGCACCATAATTCTCATGTCAGACGGCAAAATGGATTTAGGGAGTGAATCAAGAAACCTTCGCTTATTAGAAAAAACATTAGACGATCTTACACCTAAATTAGCTGCTGAAAATATTATAGTCCACACAATTGCATTTACCGATCAATCTTATATTCCATTATTAAAACTCGCCGCAGAAGATACAGGTGGAGAATTTATATTACTTAACAATGACCAAGGCACTCACCAAGTTTTTGAACGTCTTTTTGAACGAACAAAAATTCCCGAGATGCTACCGATTAAAGAGGATAATTTCGTCGTCGACAAAGCGATCCATGAGATTACGATCGTTGCTTCCAAATTTCGGCCCAACTCTTTTGTCTCACTAGAGAGCCCTGACGGAACTGAAATTAACTCGGAAAATTACGCCAGCGATATAAAATGGTTTAATGCGAAAAAATACGACTTGATTACCATAAAAAATCCTACGCCAGGTTATTGGTTAGTTAAATATACAGAGGGTGGAAATAAAGTATATCTACTTTCAAACATTAACCTTGTAATAGAATCCACAAAGAAAACATCAGAACCAGGGACTCCACTTCACATTCAGGCATATCTCACCAAGAATGATAAAAAGATAAATAGCCGCGCTATTCTTAACAATGTACATTTTTTGATCAAGGCAACGTCGCCTGAAGGAAGTGAAATTGAAAACGTCATGCTTGATGACGGTAGCGAAATTGGAAGTGAACGAAAGGATGGCATTTACGGTATTAGTTACGCATTCGATTTAGAAGGATCTTACAAAGTAGAAGTATCCGCAATAGGTCAAACTTTTGATCGAATAAAAAATAGTTTCATTAACGTTAAGTCGTCATCTCCACAGAAACCGTTCATTAAGATGCGTGATGAAAAAATAGAAGAAAAATTAGTAGAAAGTACTGAATCTATCAAAAATACAGACACCGAATCACATCAAGAAGCTCAAACTAATAACCCAATAATTAGCGAAGATGGGACTGCCAAAGAACATCAAGACTCTGAAGAAAAAGAAGATACTCAACATGAAGATCCGATTGAAGACAAGCACGCTGAAACAAGCGATGGTCATTCTAATGATAGTGAAACACACGAAAATACTTCGTCACATGATTCAACCATTGAAGGAGAATCCAATATTGATGGTAATTCCATTATTGAAGGTGAATCCAATGGTGAAAATCAGTCAGAAGAAGAAACTAGCTTTCGCTTTGCCATTATCACATTTATTATTTTCAACCTACTATTAGCTGCGATTGGTGGTGCTTATTACTACTACACAAAACGTAAAAAAGGAAAGGTGATTGATACCAATAAAGACAATGATTCACAAAACAATGGGAAAAAAAGCGGGATTGAAGGAGAAAAAGATACTATGAATTCAGATTCCATTCAAACAACTGAAACAGATGAGAGCAACAACTCATTATCATCCCTCTCAGAATTGGATTTAGATGATGAGCTTTCGTCAATTCTAGAATCCAATGACGATAATCGTAATTAGCCCGGATAATTCATGAAATATCCGAGCTCGGTAAGACAGCAATGATAACATTGAACTTCTACCTATTTTTAGCCATAAGTGAGATTGCTATTATTTCAGTCATCATTTCATTAATTCTATCTCGACTGATCTTCAAATACCGCCCATATTACACTGCAAATACAAACCCCGAAATATTTTTAAGAAAATATATACAGTACTTAATCAAAGTTTCACGTAAATACGGTAACTCACTTCAAAATAATGCCTCTGAAGGAGATCCATCAGCCAACAAATATCGTCAACACATGGCTGCTAGAATAAACTGGCTAGTGCTTGAAAGAGATTTTGCTAGTACCCGGACGTTTAATGAACGCTATTGGGAAGACATAAATTCTCGTATAAAAAATATGTTGTCTCGATGGGAAGAAGTGGATTTTATAAAAGAGCCACCTGATCTAAAGACAATAAACCTAACAATAGATGAATCTGGGTTAGACGATATCGATTTCGAAGCTAGCGATATTGATCAACTAGCAAAAGATCAAATTCTCGCATTAGCCAAAAAAGTTAATTCACTGAAGCAATATGAATCCATGTTCAAAGAAATGGAAATGGCCTACAACACTTTAGAAGCCAATTACGATGAACTAAAAGTTTTAATTGATTCACTTAAATTAAACGAAGATCAAGTCACAATCCTTAAAGGTATTTTAAAGAACAAAGAGAATAACGAAAAGAATCTCAACCAAATGTTAAAAGAAGTTGAAAATTCGAAAGAAAGATTGCATGAAGAACTTGGTCAGCTGGAAGAAGCATACTTAACACTTGAAAAACAATTTGCCAATGCGAAAAATAATGCCGACAATGAATCTCCACATTCTATCAGCGGTGATGCAGACGAAATGCTTCAAATTCTTAACCATCAAGAAGAAGTGCTAAATAAACTCAGAGAAGCACTAAGCAGCCTTAATGTAAACCAAGAAAAGAGAGAAGAACTTGATGGCCACGCTGATACCATTGAAAAAAACAACAAGGAGATTAATCATTGTATGCAAATGATTGAACTAGAGCGCGAGCGCTTGGCAGAAGAAGTTGAGCATCTACAAAAAAACATTGATGAATAGTTTTACTCGCAAAATTAAGACGTTTCGTTGAAGATTGTTAATGCTGCATGCTAAACTTTTATTCGCTAAAATAAATGCCCTTACAACTATAATACTTTCCCAAACAAGCAATTAAAACCATAACAAAAAGATGAAATTATCGGTATTGTTTTATTGAATTGAACAGCAAGTATAGCTTCAATTCAGAAACTATACTTGAAACTCACTATCAATTTTTCAGTGTCTTATCAACCACTTCGTACACATCTTTAGTAATCGTTTTATGCGATAGTATTTTTTCCAATGCAGATTTAATCAAACTCTGGCGATTTTCGTCATAGCGCTTCCAGGTAGAAAACGCATTTGCCAGTCTAGCCGACATCTGCGGATTCAAATCATTCAGTAAAATAATTTGTTCAGCATAAAACTTATAAGCTTCACCATTTTCTTGGTGAAAAATTGATGGATTACCAAAACCTAAACTCCCAATGACTGCACGTACCTTATTTGGGTTTTTAATATCAAACGATTCGTGCATAAAGAGCTCTTTTATTTTTTCGAGCGTACCAGGCAAAGTCGACCTAGATTGAATAGAAAACCATTTATCAATAACAAGTGGATCGTGTTTCCACTTATTGTAGAAATGACTTAAAATTTCTTCTTTTTCTTCGCAAGCCGTGTTGGCAAAACAAGATAATGCGGCCAATGAATCTGTCATATTATCTGCTGATTTATATTGTTTTAATGCGACCTCTCGTACCTCTTCTGTATTTAAACGCATAATATAAGCAAGACACTGATTTTTTAAACGACGTCGCCCAATTGCTTCCCCGTTAAATTGATAGCTTTCACTCGTATTGAGTGAATGATAAATTCGTGAAAACTCCAGATCGAGTGTTTTTGCAATTGTCAAACAAAGAAACTCTCTTGCTTCATGGATTGCATCAATGTCAACAATAGGAAAAAGATCCGATAATAGAATTTCATTTGGAATTGTTATCGCTTGAGTAATCAGCGAACGATCTGCTGATGAATCATTTAAGACATGCCCAAATGCTTCAGTAAAATGCAGATCTACACCCATTGGACGTTTTTCATTATAATCTTCCACTAATTCTTGAATAATTATATTTGCTAATCGCTGCCCGGCATCCCAGCGATTAAACTCATCGCTATCATGAGACATTAAAAAACGAAGCTCATCTTTAGAATATTCAAACACTACTTTTACAGGCGCCGAAAATCCTCGTAATAGTGAGGGGATTGGTTTAGATTCAATATTTTCAAAAACTAGGCTCGCATTATGATTCTTGATGTCGAAAACCTGATTGCTTCGCGGCGCTGGCTCATTCGCTAATTTCAGAGCTATATTATTGCCTTTTTCATCGATTAATCCCATCGATAGAGGAATATGAAATGGCGCTTTTTCAAACTGACCAGGCGTAGCTGGGCATGTTTGCTGAACATTTAAGGTATATGTTTTATGTGTAGAATCGTATTCTGCAGATACATCTAGCTGAGGAGTGCCTGCTTGGCTATACCAGTTGCGAAATTGATTTAAATCATATCCACTGGCGTCTTCCATAGCTTGTACAAAGTCATCAGTCGTCACTGCTTGTCCATCATGACGATCAAAATATAGATCAGTACCCTGTCGAAATTTTTCTTCGCCCAGTAAATGATGAATCATTCTCACCACCTCTGCGCCTTTGTTATACACTGTAACTGTATAAAAATTATTTATATCGATAAATGAATCAGGACGAATGGGATGAGCCATTGGACCCGCATCTTGAGGAAATTGTGCTGTACGTAACACATTAACGTCAGAAATACGTTTTACCGCACGGGACCCCATATCTGCTGAAAATTCCTGATCTCTAAAAACCGTAAAACCCTCTTTCAAGCTTAATTGAAACCAATCACGACAGGTAACGCGATTACCACTCCAATTATGAAAATATTCATGACCGATAATACCTTCGATATTTTCAAAATCTGCATCAGTTGCCGTTTCAGGTTTCGCAAGGACGCAAGCAGAATTAAAAATATTGAGGCCTTTATTTTCCATCGCCCCCATATTAAAGTCATTTACTGCAACAATCATAAATATATCTAGATCATATTCTCTACCATACACCTGTTCATCCCATTTCATGGATTTTTTAAGTGAGGCTAACGCATGGTCACACTTATCAATATTTGATTCTTCGACAAATATTTGTAACGTTACTTCTCTTCCCGATTGCGTAATATATTTATCATCTTGATGTAAAAGATTTCCTGCTACCAGCGCAAAGAGATAACTGGGTTTTGGAAAGGGATCATGCCACTTAATCCAATGTCTACCGTTAGACGCTTCACCTGATTCAACTTTATTGCCATTCGACAACAATACAGGATATTTTTCTTTATCCGCCTCAATCCTGGTTGTGTAAATAGCCATTACATCAGGTTGATCGAGAAAATAAGTGATGCGACGAAATCCTTCCGCTTCGCATTGAGTGCAAAACATGCCGCTCGATTTATATAAACCTTCCAACGCAGTATTAAGCTGAGGTTTTATGGTAGTTTTGATTTGTAGATTAAAAGAATCTTCCACATCGTTGATATGTAAGCTGTCGTTTTCAACTCTAAAGCAATTTCGCTCAATTTCAGCACCATTAATTGAAATTGAATTAATCACCACAGAACTATCCCCAATAAGGATAAGCGCTCTCGTCTTCTCATTTGATTCCGGATTTTTTCTAATCGCCATCAGAGAAGTAACAATCGTATCTTCTTCGTTTAAATTAAAAGCCAAATCTACAGTATCAATGAGATATTCTGGGACTTTATAATCTTTTAAATAAATTGTTTGTGGCATATCAGCCATAAAATCCACTCCTTAATCATTCCTTGAATAGGAACGTGTATGAAACAACTTACCCATTTTACATCTCATCTTCAGTCCGTCTTGGCACGTTCTCCGGCAAACCACTCCTGCGTTGCTCTACCTCCTGCTTCCGTGCAGTCGTCAATCACAAAAGCTCGAAATAGAACGACTACTCCTGCACTTTTGCTCATTCAGAACATGTCATTACAGACTAAATATGAGCGTCAGATGTCCAAGTTATTTCATGCACATTCCTTAGTAATTACTCGGTAACAGATAATTCTTTTAAATACTGAAAAATTGCCCGTTTTGATTTTAGCGCTAACTTTTCATTCTTTTTATTTGTCGCATTTCGGACCAATTGCCTCAATTTTTGTGAATCAAGTGCAGGAAACTCATCTTCGAGTTCTGACACCACAGAAACGCCCTGCTCCACCAGTTTGTCTCTCCAGTTTTCCAATGCTCTAAATTTTGCATTTTGAAGGTTATGTTGATTATCGACTTGTTCAAAATATTGAGCTATTGTCGACACGTCTAAATTACGCATCAACTTCCCAATGTACTGCAGTTGCCTCTTTTTACCGCCATACGCTTTAATTTCTTTGGCTAGCAAAACGGCCTCTAGCAAACTTTCATCTAACTGGAGATTTTTTAATTGTTTATCATTTAGGGTTAGCAACCGCTCTCCCAAATCTTGAACAGCTTCCGCCTCTCGTTTCTGTTGCGAACGGCTTTTTTCTAATTCATGATCAAATTGATCATCAGACATACTAAACACCTTTGTA